>JAUWIR010000532.1 GCA_030605265.1 Pseudomonadota bacterium
TCCTCAGCTAATGTAATTAGACGTCTAATAACAGTTTTATAACAAATCTAAGTCTCTTTCATTTTATAGTATTGAATAAATTATTACAATTAAAATAATATAAATATATAGTACTATACAAAAAAAGTTGCCTTATGGTCAAGTAAAATTTTTTAAATTAAACAAAAAAATAATAATAAAGCATTGTCTTTTATAGAATTACAGTGGTATATCTTGTTAGGGAGTAGGGGTAAGCCAAAATGAGGGATCGGAAATTGTCGGAAATACTAATTTTGATAAAATCGACACTTGCCCTCACCTAATCATAAATTAAGCCGATAAGCTGATGAGCTGATGAGCCGCATAAATAAAATGAAAATTCTATGCTTTCAAGGTAGAGGCATGAATTACATATGCGAGGGAATCCATCCATGAAATTATGAAACACATTAAAATACAAGAGAAAAGGGAATCATATAAAAAATAAAAGATAACTTCCTTTTTCATTTTGACTTAAACAGATAAACAGACTATAATGTTTTTTTATATTAAAGTGAATTAAACGGACCTTACCTTCTATGCCTTTAGATAAAAGAGTAACCATTAAAATTCCCAGGCCTCTGTATGAGAGACTTAAGATGATTATCCAGGGCACTGGGTTTAGCAGTGTCAATGAATTCATTGTGTATGTAATGCGGGACATTGCCTCGGCTGGAAAATTAAAGGGGGAAGTGGGTTTAAGTAAACAAGAGGTTGAGCTTATTCGAAAACGACTGGCTACTCTTGGCTATTTATCTGAAAATGAATAAATAAACCTAAGGCCTTTTTGAAAGGAATTCCTGCAACTCACCTGATTGAATTAATTCTTTGGAAAACTCCATAAACAAATTGGCAAAATTTTGGCTGGCTCTTTCATGATTTACCAGACTAAATTTATCCGAACAGGAAGAAAAACCTATTTCCCTTGACATAATTGCCGTGTTATCTGGTTTCTTTAGGGAAAATAGAAAGGTAAGATCAGGGATGGGGCAGCCTATAGTTAAAAAATTCCTCGTCAATTACTACGGCAACCCGCAGAGGGTAAACATATTCAGGGGTTTAAGGTTTAGGGCTTTAGTTCCCAAAACTAAAGCCCTAAATTTATAGTTTCACAAAAACTTATCAACGTGTAAATGCTTACCGAGCAAGGTCAATGAAACAAAGACAACCCTGAACGGTGAACCCTGAATCTGTAAACGCTTTCTTTTCCTTTTACGAAAAGGGCTTAAAGTTTTTTAATTCCTCTGATTTTGATAATTCTTCAGATAGCTTTTTAAATACTGCGCCAAAACTTTTCCCTGCATTAGTATTATTTAATAGATTGAGGGTTTCATATGGCCACTCACTGGTGGGGCCAAAAAGAAGCGCATCTTCCCTATCATGAAAAGAGAAGAAAAAACGCATTGGGTAAAAACCACCCTAATACTTTGGCATCCTCGGGATTATCAGAGAGAAACTCGTCAGTAAAGATCCGCCAGTGTGGTGCTTTACTTGGTAAGAGCTGAGCAGGGATAGGGAAAAATTCCGGTGCGGCAATTTTTAATTTTTTTGTTTTACAAATATATCAAAATTTAATTACAATTTGTCACGATGATAAAGTGTACCACTCTTGATAAGTTAATTAGATGTGCTACAATCGCTAAAATTTTATAAATAAAGAAAAAAAAATGAAAAAAGCACAATTACTGTTTTTTCTGTTTTGCTTGATAGTGATCTCCCCCTCCACTTCTTTCGCCTGCTGGGGAGCACGCCCTTTGGCTATGGGAGGAGCTTTTGTCGCTGTTACAGGGGATGTTCACGGAGTTTATTGGAACCCTGCCGGATTGGCCACAATTCCCTCTACTCAATTCACTTGGACGAGCTTTTTTACAGATCTTGATTCCATCAACTACGATGATTTTTTTGCTTTAGCTATCCCTTTGAAAAGTGAACAACACAATAAATATTCAAAAAATTTGCCCCAGGCAACAATAGGACTTGCCATGGTTTTGGATGAAAATATAAGACGGGTTGAAAAAAAACCTTACTATAGAAAATATACTGATAAGTATTTCAACTTCTCTCTTGGTTTCCCATTAAAAAAGGAGTTTCCCCTTTATTTAGGAATAAATTTGAAAACAATGTATTCTCAAATAGAACTTCTACCTACTGATAATAGCTATTTTTCTCTTGATACTGCTCCTTTTGATTCTGATGAAGTTTTTCTTGTGGATTTCGCACTATCATATCAGCTGTCACCTAATCTTAACTTTGGGATATTAATCCAAAATGCTAATGAACCCAAAATATTCAAAAACAGTAACAGTAACTTGTCAATACCAAAAAAATATATTATGAACACACGTCCTGCTTTGTCCTGGACTCCATCCCCTTCTCTGACCATTACCATGGAACTCTATGATGCACTCGGCAATAGCCAAAGCTCTGATGACGAGGAAACTGATGTAACCCGAAATCTTCGCTTTGGCGCGGAAAAACTTTTAACTCCTCATTTAGCAATTCGTGCAGGAGCTTATCATATTAATAGTGATAATAAAAAATTAAAAGCCTTAACTGGAGGTCTTGGCTGGAAAATCAGTAACTTTGAATTAAACTATGCAGTTATGAATTTTTATAAATTGGATAATGGTTATTATCATATGGCAGGGTTAACCTACACCTTTTAAATTAAGCTGATGAGCTGATAAGCCGCATAAATAAAATAAAAATCCTGTTTTTAAATCATTTCTGTTTAAATTCAACTTTCTCTTCATGTACTCATTTTTCACTCTCCACTTTTCATTTATCACTTTTCATTTTTCATCCCCTCCTTTTCTCTGTCCTCAATTACAAAATAGTAATGGCGCTATTACATTCTTGAAATTAAAATTATCTATAAGTATAAATAAATTATAAAAAAACTTATTTTATGATTTTGTCAACCGGGAATAAATTATGCGAAGGTTATGATACAAAACAGAGTAGAAAATGTAAGAAACATTAAATAACATTAACCTGGCCGTAAAAGGCGAAAAATTTTAAGGAGGGAACACCATGGAAAAAATAAAAAAATATTTCAGTGTCTTAATCTTAACCATACTGTTAGTCATTACCATGACAGGCTGTGGTACAATTGATGATGACAGTACTGATAATAAAACTGATGAAAATGTCGAAACATTAACAGGAAATTTCAGTCTTGGGATAATTGATGCTCCAATAGATGAAGCAAACAAGGTAGTTATTCAATTCCACGGGCTGGAAATCCAGGCAGCTTCCGGGGAACTTCTTTCATTTGATTTTGAAACTCCCAGGCAAATCAATCTCCTGGCCCTTACTGACGGGAATAGTGAATACCTTTTAAACAATGAAGACCTGCCGGCAGGACATTATGAATGGATACGGCTTATGGTTGATGCTGAAGCTGAAGAACTTGACTCCTATATTGAGTTAGAGGATGGTTCAAAGCATTCCTTTGCCATCACCGGTTTAAAGTGAACCCACTTTGACGATTTAGATGGACCCACCCCTAAATTGCATGTTTCTGGTTATAATCACATAAAACCACCGACTTATGGACCCACCTGATAGTATAAATAAA
>JAUWIR010000029.1 GCA_030605265.1 Pseudomonadota bacterium
AGAAATAAGCCCAAAAAGCGTTTATGAAATAATTAAATCAAGGAATGGCTTAATAAATATGTATCTATTTCTTTCACTGCTTATGTAAAATATCATATGTTATCCACTATAATAATATTTATTAAAATATTATTATGCCATAAATTATTAAACGCATAACAAAGCAGAAACTTATCCCCTAGTTATTAATTTTTAATTTTCAATTTAGATAAAATACTGAAGAAATGAACATGCGTATGAGATCACCTATTTTACAAGGTTTTGAGGCGGGTTTCCTAGGTTAGTGTATATGCCGTGCTTTCCTTTGTCGATTTTGGTTATAATTATGACGGTTAACGAAGGTGTAAAAATCAGTGTTTAACGATGTGCAGGAATGGCTTGACCAATACACTGTGCAGACCAGAGATACTATTACAATTGAGAAATGAAATATTGGGTGACAAAAGGTGCCAAAAATAGTAGATTAAGGGAAGGACGCAATAGCCTGTAATAGGCAAATAACATTCACTAAGGATAACAGTTATGGGCGCCAATAGGGTGCCAAATAAAATATCAAGGGATTGGCCAGTTTAGCTAACCCCTTGATTTTAAAAGAGCCGGCGATGGGATTTGAACCCGCGGCCTGCTGATTACGAATCAGCTGCTCTACCCCTGAGCTACGCCGGCATACTTTTTTATTTTGATGATTTATGAAGTGACTTATAGTCGTCGATAATCTCATCTCTTGACAGAAGGGCCTCTATAGGCACTCCGGTAGCTTTGATCTTCTGTAAACCACCTTCCTCCTGCCGATCGACCAAGACGATTGCCTTGACAACTTCTAATCCATGTACCTTAGCTTTCTCTATGGCCGTGATTGTAGATTGCCCTGTGGTGACAACATCATCTACCACTACCACTCGATCTCCTGATTGCAGGCCCCCTTCCACCTCTCTTTGCAGACCATAACCTTTCCTGTTCTTACGAATAATGAAAGTTTTTATATACATCTGATTTTGATAGGCTTTGGCCATTACAGCATAAGCAATTGGATCAGCCCCTAAAGTCAACCCCCCTATCCCTTGAATTGTTAGAGGTTTTATTTTTTCTAAAATTATTTGGCCAATGTAATCCATCCCCTCCGGAATTAAGGTAATTTTTCGACAATCAAGGTAGTAATTGCTTAATTTGCCGGAAGATAAGGTAAAGGGTTGTTGCTCATTATATTGGAAGGCATGTTTTACTAGAAGATCAAGGAGATGTTTTTTTTGCTGTTCTATTTCTTGATTCATTAGAAAAATTCCGGAAATTTTGAACTCATTTCACCATAAACAAATGCTTCTACTTCCCTGGCGGTAGAAAAAGTCATTGCTTTATAAGCTAATTCTGTTGATTGCTCCAATCGAACCGAACGGATTATTTGTTTTATGGTCGGGATCCCGGCAGGGTTCATACTGAATTCATCCAGCCCTAATCCTAGTAAAATAAGTGCTGATAATGGGTCCCCTGCCATTTCCCCACACATACCAACTGGAATACCCTCATTATGGGCGGCCTCAACTGTGAATTTTATCAGACGTAGCAAGGCAGGGTGCAATGGCTCATACAAATAGGCCACATGTTCATTTGACCTATCAATAGCTATAGAATATTGAATAAGGTCATTGGTGCCAATACTAAAAAAATCTGCTTCTTTGGCTAAAAGATCTGCTGTAATTGATGCAGAGGGAATTTCAATCATTACACCCACTGGAATATTTTCGTCAAAATAAACGCCTTCTGATAATAATTCTTCCTTTACTTCAGCCAAGATAAAATTAGCCTGTCGAAGTTCCTCAATGCCTGAAATCATTGGATACATAATTCGTAATTTCCCATAGGCACTTGCTTGTAAAATAGCCCGAAGTTGAAGACGAAATAGATCAAGATGTTTTAAGGAAAAGCGGATTGCCCGCAAACCCAAAACAGGATTTTGTTCGTCAGTAACATGGAGCTTTGATTGAATTTTATCTCCACCAAGATCTAAGGTGCGAATGGTCGCCGGATAGGGGCTAATCTGTTCAGCTAAGCGTTTGTAAATACGAAAATGGTCCTCTTCAGTGGGTAATTTATCTGTATTCATATAAAAGAATTCAGTTCGATAAAGACCTATACCTTCCGCTCCCCGACTGAGCACATGGGGTATTTCATCAAGGAACTCGATATTGGCCATAATTTCAATTTTATACTTATCTACTGTTTCCGCAGGCTGATCAGTATGTTTTAAAAGCTCTTGAATAACATATTTAAACCTTCGTTGCTTTTCCAGGTATTCTCGAAATATTTCAGGAGTTGGTTTGAGAATAACCACACCATCAGTACCATCAATAATAACAGGGTCCCCTGTTTTAACGTAGCTGCAAATATTTTCCAGCCCAACCACAGCGGGAATTTCTAAAGCTCGAGCAGTAATGGCTGTATGAGAAGTACGGGCGCCTAAATCAGTAGCAAATCCAATAACCCTTCCTTTATGCATTTGAGCCGTATCTGCAGGAGATAGATCATGGGCAATGATAATGACATCCTCAGAAAATTCATCCAAATTTTTAATTTGCTCACCTACTAAATTCCGTAAAATCAACTGTCCTACATGCTCAATGTCGCTCCTTCGCTCCTTCATATAGGGATCTTCAATTTGATCAAAAACCTTTGCAAAATAGGTTAATACTTTTCTCAAGGCCCATTCTGCATTAACTCTTTCTTCCTTAACAATTTTAATAGCTTCATTGATGAGAGTTTCATCCTCAAGAATTAAAATGTGGACATCCACAATTCGAGAGTGCCCTTGATCTCCAAGATTTTGGACGAGTTTCTCCTTTACCTGACTTAACTGGGCACGAGATTTCTCCAAGGCCTCCATAAACCGAGAGATTTCGCTTTCCACCATACTAGAGCTTATGGTAAATCGCTCAACTTTAACCTTTCTTCTATCAAGTAAAAAAGCTTTCCCGATACTAATGCCCGGGGAAACCCCCACTCCTTTTACCATGGAAAATAACCTCTCTTTTCCGGGACTTGCTTGTTACTCATTTTTTTATTTAAAAAATGAGTAATGTAAATTAATTTTTTTCCCCGAATTTATTATTGACTAATTCAACTAATTTTTCTAATAGTTCCTCTGCATCCGGACCTTCAACATCAAGAGTTAATTCAGTACCAAGGGAGGCAGTCAAAGTTAATATTCCTAATACACTTTTCCCATTTGCCGACATGTTATCATTATTATGTATCATCACATCGGAAGAATATTTATTAGATATAATAACTATTTGACTCGCAGCTCGCGCATGGAGCCCTAATTTATTTTTTATTACGACTGCTTTCTTTGGCATTCTTCCCCTCTATTACATTATTGTTATTAAATGATGTGTAAAAGACCTAATACTATGCAAATACTACTGATCAACAATAATACTTTGTTCACTGTTAATTTTCTATAATATATTTTGGTAATAAGTAAAATTACTAAAAATATTGAACCATTAATGAATAATCCTAATCGAAAATCTGCATAGCCCTTATCGAATTTTATCACAAATGGAATCATTGCTCCAAGAAGAATCAACATAAAAGATTTTAAATAGATACTATATTGGAAAAAATTATACCTTTTGATTTCATCCATTACTTTTTTGTCACATCTATACCCTTCATAAACCCCGAAAAATTTTATATAGAGATGAGGAACATTAAATATTAATAAAAAAATAAAAGGAGCGGCTCCCCAGCCAATGATGGCTAAAGCTGCAGCAAAAACTGCAGCAACGGGCCGCAGTGAAGCCCAAAAAAAAGTATCACCAAGAGACCCCATGGGGCCCATCATAACCTTTTTTAAGATGATAATGTCCTCTAAAAGAACACCCTCTTTCCGGGAATATTTCTCCTCAAGGCGGACAATTGCTCCAAGGACAAAGGATGCCATATAAGGATGAGAATTATAAAATTCAAGGTGCCTTAGTAAAGCGCCTTTTCGATCTTCTTTATTCTGATAAATTTTTTTAAGGGCAGGTTGAATTGAGAAGGCAAACCCTAAATTTTGCATCTTCTTAAAATTCCAACTCCCTTGGAAAAGAAAGGAATAAAAGACTACCTTGAATAAATCAAATTTATTTATACTGGAATGAGAAATTTCTTTGCTCTGATTCATACTTTTTTGCTTTTAAAAAATTTTTGCTGAATAATTAATAGTCCGCCACATATCAAACAAGTAAGGCAAAAAGAAAGTACACCTGGTAAAGAAGATAAAGTTATCAACAGGAGAGAAAGAAAAAAGCTTAAACTAAACAGTCCGTACAGGCTTTTATTTTTAAATGTATCAAAAATCATGGCGATCCCTATAATAGGTAAAAGAGTGTATAAAAGCTCCAAACCACGAAAGGCTCCTGCGGGGATCCGATAAACAGTCAATTTTGCTAAGACCGCTATAAAATATATACTTATAAAACAAACACAAAATGAGCGCAAATAGAAAAGGCCAACTCCAGTAAAATGAAAAAAATCAAGTTTTCTCAAATCTCCCCTTTCTGCAGATTCTTGGGCAAGAGTGGAAAGCCTCCCATTAAATTTTCGAACGAGAATACTTGCTTTTTGGGCTATGATGGTAAAAGGCATTGAAACCAATACCACCAAGGCAATGAGAGCATTCCGTGAAGAGGGGAAAAAAGGAGTGATTAAAAAAAATGTTCCGATGGCTACAACAGCGCCAATCGAAGAGTCTAAGGGGACTGCACAGCCGATAGGCAAATAATTTATCATCAGCAACTCAAGAAAGGCCCCAATTATCAATCCTGTCTGAAAGTCCCCCCATAAGAAACCAATGAGTGGGGCTATTACGATTGGCTGAGAGATCATTATTTGCAGCAGGGGAACATCATCCAGATTTACTAACGCACCTATTAGGCTTATTTTCAAAATTTGCCAGAACACTTATAACCCCTCTTGTATCTCTCCTAGCCAAACCTTTCTCTGTGCTGAGGGAAAAAATAGGCAACCCTTCACGGGTCCAGCTTTCAAAGGTTTAGGGCTTATGGTTCACAAGACTAAAGTCCAAAAGTTCATCAAAAGTTAATAACGTGTAAACATCTACGAGCAAGGTCAATGAAACAAAGTCAACCCGGAACGGTGAACCCTGAACCTATTTCATGAAACATACATGCCAATACATTTGCGCGACCAACAATGAAAATGATATCAACGGCTTATAGGTACATTTTCAAGTGAACAATGGAAGATAAAAAAGGAAAAAGTGTGATGACAATTGGATAAATAAAGTATTCATGAATTTTTAAATTTTTAATTTACATTTATTATTTTAAAAGCAATTACAACAAATCTTCCACATTTAAATGAAAATCGCAATTCCAACTCATTGAGGGGTTTAAGTTTATCTCCCAGTTCGGGAAAAGGACTGAACTTTGATAGACCTTTTCAAAACCGCTTTCAGAATTTGAAGCAGTCTCGATGGGAAATCTCCATAAATTGATCAATTTGTCTTGAAAGAAAAATGATATACTAAACCCAGTTGCCTCATCAATCAGTTGAAGCTTTTCTACTTTATCTGCCATACCCTGACTGGCTAAGTGGCCGTTTTTTAATTTTTTATTATTAATTTTATAATATCTATCTTGGCAATTCCCACCTAATAAATTAATATTAAATTCCACTCCAAATTTGCAATGAATCGGCACTTTTCCTCTGTTTACTATTCGATATTGAAATTGTAATGCAGATTTTGCTGTTGGAATGATTACTTTCTTTTCTAGGCGGACTGGAAGATGATTCTTGCCGATTCCTAAAAATCCATCCCTTGAGAGGGTAACATGAAGCGCCCCCTTTTCAGACCGAACTTTCTCTTGATAACTGCCTGCAATAAAATCCCCCAACTCTTTATGCTGAAGATGACTGAATTCTTTTAGAGTAGTTGAAAGGGGAAGAAAGTGATCAATGAGACAGTTTCGGTCATAATGATCATAGTTGAGTAAATCGGAGAGATCTTTTTCTTTACAAACCGAAATGTCATGTATGCTTTTTACTTTGTAAACATTCTGACCACTTTTCTCCTCAACTTCTTTATTTTCTTCTCTCACTTTCGCTTGTAATTGCTTATGATAAAGTTCTTGTCTTCGGGTCAAAGAGTTCACTAAATTAATTAACTTGGGACGATAATCCAATTCCTGAATAACACCGCCCTTATTGATATCAATATAGCAACTAAAATAAGAAGTTTTTATGACAATTTCCTTTTCTCCATCACTGTCGATATCTTCAAAAAAATAATCAATCCACTCTTTGGAGGTATGAGTATTGTTATCAATGATATTTTCCGCCTGGATTAAATGCTGATAGATTCCATGCCGCAAATGGGGAAGGTATAACCCCCCAAAAAGTCCATGCCAGTATGAGTCATTGCATTGCCCTTTCCACAATTCATCCCTGGCTTCTTCCAGCCATTGGCTTGAAGTTTCTTTTTTTTCTTTTTTATAATATTTTTGAATCTGATTACTGATCCATAACATCTTTTGATAAAGGTTATTACTCTCCGGATACTTCCTGAGAAAATTCCTCCAGAACCCTCCTTTAACAAAAGGTTTTGAATTTTCTGCATATTCTCCACTGGAATCAATAAGGTTCTGCAAAGAGTGATATCTTTCTGCAGCCTTTGGGGGCAATGACCATCCTTCCATCTCTGAATAGGAGGCTGTTGGTAAATAAACTCTTCCTAATGGAGGAAACTTATCTATATATTCGGAGAAAGTTACTACTTCAATATCCTCATTTTTTTCCACCAAAGTGAAAAATCCCTTTAACCATCCTTGTTCATAGGTGAGTTTATAAGTACCAGGCCACACGCCAAATTTTTCCCCATCGTCGGCCATTAAGGTCAAGTTCCCTTTACTTTTTTCTTTTAATAGATAATCAATGGTATCCTGGGGTTCTTTGAAGGGGATGCTGTAACGTAAATATTTACTCCCTGGGAAAATTTTTATCATTTTCCCTTGTTCTTCTGTTAGATAGTATCCTCCCAAATCTTCTTTTTGAAGTCCGGCTGCAATAAAATGTAAGTCATCAACAGCCAGATATTCTATTCCTGCCTCATGAATATATTTTGCTAAATGCGGCTCCCATACTCTTTCCGCCAACCACATTCCTCGTGCTTTTATAGAAAAATGGTTAAATAGAAAACTGTTTAATTTTTGAATTTGACCAATTTTATCCGCATCAGGTAAAATAGCTAAAATGGGCTCATAAAATCCCCCACTCATAAGCTCTATTTGACCCTTTTCTACCATCTCATTAATTAATTCTATAGCAGGGGGACAGTTTTTAAAAAGCCAATCCCATAGAACTCCTGAATAATGTAAGCTAATTTTTATCCGTGGATGTTCTTTTAAGATCTCCAGGAAAGGCAAATAAGCCTTTTGATAGCAATCCCAAAAGACAAAATCAAAATTCCCGATTGGTTGATGATTATGTATCCCTAATATAAGGTATTGTTTTCCCATTAATAAAATATTTTTCAGAAATTATTTAAGATGTTTTCGATATATAGAGAGACTGTTTACATCAACCTGTTTACTGCGAGGAATTGCTCGTAAATCTAAATGAATTCCACTTCTTCTTATTTCTTCAATATAATAAATTTCTTCTCGCCTAATAGTAATATTATTTAAAATTGCTATCTCTCCAGTATGAATGCAGCCTAAATTCACTTCCCCAGTTTTAAACCCGAGGGCTAAAGATTTTTTAAAATCATCTAATTTTGAAAATAGCAGGATAACATTTCCGGAAGGCAATTCATTATTTAAAAATTTGTGGACTACTTCCGAAACACCATAGGCCTCTACATGAATACCAGGGGGGACTGCTATTTTCATCGCTTCGATAAAGTCTCCCCGGAACCGATTCCGGCCTATCTCGTCTTCAGCGATAACTATGGCCGAAGCATGAACAAAAGGCGCCCATTCCACGATTATTTGCCCATGAATTAATCTATCATCAATTCTAACTAAAACAATTGACACCAGTAGACCACCTTACTTTTTTTCCCCTACACAGACTTTGATTCAGTTAATCGTTTATTTAGTAAATCACTGGCCACAATAATTTTTTCTCTTCCATATGAATAAATAATATCTTTAATCTCCTCTAAACTATGCCCTTCACGAGAATTAGATAATTTTATCAGCATTGGAAGATTAACGCCAGTAATTACTTCAATTTTTTTCTCTGATAAGAAAGATAAACTCAAATTAGACGGGCTGCCTCCAAACATATCCGTTAAAATCAAAACACCCGAACCGGCATCGACTTCATCAATTGCCTCTCGAATACTATCAAGTGCTTGATTTACACCATTCCTGGAAGTAACAGAAACAGCTTTCATTTTTTCTATTGGCCCCACTATCAATTCTGAACTTTTAAGAAGTGATTCGGCTAAATCACCATGAGCCACAATAACTACTCCAACAATTTTTTTACTATTATTTTGATTATTTATTTCTTTATTGGTCATTTTTTCCAACTCTTTTAGGTGATTTTTATTTATATCTATTCTAATTTTTTCCTAGTCTATTCGCGAATATTTTCAATAAGGCTTCCTGAGCCTTTTTGTTGTAATCTTACAATTACCTTATTGTCAAACTCTCTTGCCGAATAATATCCACTTTCCTTTAATAATTGATTTCGGGCGGCAACCTCAATTATGATAGCCATATTCCGCCCGGGTGCTACCGGCATTTTAAGTAAGGGGAGCTCTATGCCTAAAATCTTTATATTACTTTCCTCTAACCCCAAACGATCGTATTCATATTCCTTTTTCCACTCCTCCATCATCACGGCTAACTCAATTTTTTTTCTATAACGAACCGAAGCAACTCCAAATAAATCCTTAATATTGATAATACCTAATCCCCTTAATTCCATATGATAGCGAATTAATTCAGGGCCACTTCCAATAAGCACATCCGGAGGGACCAGCTTGATATTCACCATATCATCCGACACAAGACGGTGACCACGCACGATAAGATCAAGGGCACATTCGCTCTTACCAATACTACTTTTACCAAGCAGAAGAACCCCGCGCCCGTAAATATCCATAAGCACTCCATGAATGCTGGTTTCCAGAGCTAACTTTTCTTCCATATAGGTTGATACTTGACGGATAAATATAGAACTTGGCAAGGAAGATTGAAATATAGGAATATTGTATTCATTCCCCAGTTGAATCAAATCTTCCGGGGGGGGCAAATTCTTTGTGAGAATAAAACAGGATATGTTTATTTTACAGATTGCTTCTAATACTTCATGACGTCGACTTGGTGACAAGGTATGAAAAAAAGACCACTCAGTATTTCCAATAATTTGTATACGCTCTGATCGTATTTGAGCAAAGTATCCCGCAAAAGCTAAACCGGGTTTTTGGATACGAGGGGAGCTAATTTTTCTTTTAATCCCCTTCTCTCCCCCCACGATAACAAGTTTTAAACGCTCTGCCTGATCTTGAAATAATTCTCGAACAATTAAATTTTTTGGGGAAACCATTCTTTTTTTTACCCCATGACATCCTTATCTTCTTCAGCAATTATTCGATAAATTTCCTCCTGGTCCTTAGCGTCAATTAATGACTGTCGAAAATCCTGCCTTTTAAGAAGCCGTGAAATTCGGGCCAAAATTTTTAAATGCAAAGATGCGGCATTTTCCGGAGCTAAAAATAAAAAAAATAAATAGGTCGGCTTATTATCCAAAGACTCGAAATCAATTCCCTTTCTGCAACGTCCGAAAACAGCCACAAGTGATTTAATTTCGTTAAATTTAGCATGGGGAATGGCCACTCCGTCACCAACTCCCGTACTCCCCAATTTCTCTCTACCCAATAATACTTCTAAGGCCTTGTTAGGATCTTTAACCTGATTATTCTTTACTAGTACTTCTACTAACTCTTGAAGTAGGTCAACTTTTTTTTCAGCTTTAAGATCTGCTACAATAAGCTCCTTTGATAAGTAATCCAAAATTTTCATATAAATTCCTCCATCAAGTGCCCATTTTATTGGAATTCCGGCTCTAGTAATACCAGTTTATCATCTTTCCTTCGATAAATGACACTTAAAGAATCCGATGCAATATTAGTAAAAATGAAGCAATCTTCCCCTAATACTTCCATCTGCTTGATTGCTTCATCCAGACTCATGTACTGGATACCTAATTTTTTTGTTTTAATTATTTTTACGTTTTTTGCCTCTTCCCTATCCTCTGTAATGAATACATCTTGAGCTAAATTTTTCTCCTTTGATTGCTGCCGTGATTTATGCCGAATTTTTTCTTTATATTTTTTTACTTGCCGTTCAATTTTATCCATTACACGATCAATAGAGCAGTACATATCGTCTGTCTCTTCTTCTCCGTTAATGGTAATTCCATTAGCTTTTATAGTTACTTCCGCTGAATGGCGATACTTTTCAACACTTAAGGTAACATCAGCTTCTTTAATATTTTCCAGATACTTACTGACTCGTTCCACTTTATTCTTAACATAATCCTGTAACGCTTCAGTCATCTCCATGTGTCTGCCGCTGATTAGTACTTGCATTACTCAAGACCTCCTACACGAGAAATAAAAAGTAAAAAAAAATTGCAAACTTTGGCCATATTATTCAATAGATAGGAATATTTTTTATCCCCGGATAGAAAGGGAAAAGGAAAGTGCGGTTATCTCATTTTTAGGAGCAAAATCTCTTATCTTCTCACTGATCAGGGTAAATTATTTTTCGCTTTTGAGAGGGCAAAATATTTAATTCATCACGATATTTAGCGATGGTCCGTCTTGCAATAACTACTCCTTGTTTTTTTAATAATTCTAAAATTTGTGTATCGCTATAAGGTTTGCGGGAATCCTCATTTTTAATAAATTCTCGAAGCATCTCTTTAACACGAACAGAAGAAATATAATCTCCATTTCTTTTCCTAAGCCCGGAATTAAAGAAAAACTTTAATTCAAAAATTCCCTGCGGTGTATGCATGTATTTATTGGTGGTAACTCGACTAATAGTAGATTCATGCATAGAGATATCATTGGCTACATCAACTAAAGTTAAAGGTTTTAGATAAGCAACCCCTCTATCCAAAAAATCTTTTTGAAATGATACTATGCTCTTGCCTACATTAAATAAAGTCCTTTGGCGTTGTTGAATACTTTTTATAAGCCAAACAGCAGACCTTAATTTCTCTTCAACATATTTCCTGGTGTTATCAGGTACTGTTTTCCCTTTTCGTAATATTTTTCGATATACATTACTTACTCTCAATTGGGGAAGCCCTTCATCATTCAAACTTATCACATACTCATTTCCAACCTTATAAACGTATACATCGGGTACAATATAATGAGAAATCTCCGGATTAAATCTTCTCCCGGGTTTGGGATCATAAGTGAGAATGATCTCTGCCAACTCTCTCATTTTATTCAGACTTATTCCCATAGTTTTAGCTATGTTTTGGTATTGCTTCGCTTCCATCTGCATAATATGATATTGAATTATTTTTTTTATTAAAGAGGCGTTTGGTTCCTCTTCTTTTATTTGCAGGATCAAACATTCCTGGGGATTTCTGGCCCCTACGCCCAGAGGATCAAATTTTTGTATTAGTTGAAGAACTTTTGATACCTTTTCTACATCCTCTATTCCAAGGATTTTGGTAACTTCTTCTGTTGATGCACGAAGATATCCATTTTCATCAATATTGCCGGTGATCATTTCACCAATACGAAATTCCTCATCAGTGATGGTGGAAGTCATCCGCAACTGCCAAAGCAAATAATTTTGCAATGACTGAGGTTTCGTAAGAATATTTTCCAGTGGTGGGAGTTCCCGCTCATCATTATCGGAATAAGACCGATTATACTCTGTATCTACAATATCATCATCAATAAAACTTTGCCAATCAATTTCGCTTTCGGTCTTTTCAACGCCATCATTCTCATCGCTTAGCTTAATATCTTCAGCCTTAATATCTTTTTGATTTGCCTCCTCTGTCGCCCGCTCTCCTGATTCTAATTGCGATTCTTCCAACATTGGATTTTCTTGCAACTCCTGGTGAATAAGCTGAGTTAATTCAAGTTTCGACAGCTGAAGTAATTTGATTGACTGCTGGAGCATGGGAACCATCATCAGCCTGTGTGTCAACTTCATACTTAGTGTTTGTTTTATCTCTAGCATCATCTCCAGTCCTCTTTCAACATTGGTGAACCTCTTTATATTTTATTACTCATTTAGACAACATTCAATGAATATTTACATGAATCAGCAATAATCAACCAAAGATCGCAGTTCTTTTCCTGCTTTAAAAAAGGGTACTTTTTTTTCCGGGACGCTAACCATATCCCCTGTTTTAGGATTTCTCCCCTGCCGAGCTTTTCTATCTCGAATTCGAAAACTTCCGAACCCTCTAAGCTCCACCTTATCTCCTTCGCTTAAGGCAGTTGTAATACTTCCTAAGATGGTCCTAATTACTGTTTCGGTTTCTTTCTTGGTTAAATCCGTTAATTTTGAAACTTCCGCCACTAAATCGGCCTTTGTCATCTATGACCATCCTCCTTCCCAAAGGTTATCCAAAAAATCCCGCTACAAATTGTTAATAATAAGTCAATAATCTTCGTTAATCAATAACATAATAAATTACACCTGTCAAGTGCCTACATACGAAAAGTCTCTCCTAAATACAAATCCTTCACTTTATCATCAGCTATTAAATCCTTAGTGGTACCTGATAATAAAATCTCTCCATTATACATTATATAAGCTCTATCTGTAATACTAAGTGTTTCGCGAACATTATGATCAGTAATTAATACTCCGATTCCCCTTTTTTTTAACTCTCTTATTATCTCTTGTATTCCAATTACTGATTTGGGATCAATGCCAACAAACGGCTCGTCCAATAAAATAAAAGAGGGGGAAGTCACTAAAGCGCGACAAATCTCTACTCTTCTTCTTTCGCCTCCCGAGAGGGTACCGGCCAGGTTTTTCTTTAGATGCATTAAACCAAGCTCTTCTAGTAAATTAGCCATTCTGCGCGCTCTCTCTGCAGGGTCTATATTGAGTGTCTCCAGTATAATCATGATATTCTCTTCCACACTTAGTTTTCCAAATATTGAAGACTCCTGCGGAAGATAGCTTATCCCTAGATTAGCTCTCTTATACATGGCCATATGGGTTATTTCAACATCATTTAAAAAGATATTCCCTTTCTCTGCTTCAATTAACCCAACGACCATCCTGAAAGTAGTCGTCTTCCCGGCTCCATTTGGTCCTAGTAAACCCACTATCTCTCCACCCAGAAGAGAAAAACTTACCTGATTAACAATTGTACGTTCCTTATAAGTTTTAGTGAGATTTTTCGCTTCAATCAAATTAGTTTACCTGTCGTCAGTATTCTCATTTTCATTTATTGGGAAAATTGCCTCAACATTTCCCTCTAAAAAGGCTTTCTGTTGATCATAGTAATAGGTGATTTTATCACCTATTAAATAATTATTTTCCTGGGAAACTCTGGGATCTCCTGTTAACACTAATTTTTTTTCCTGGTGATAGTAAATGCCCTTTTGAGCAGTAATAGTTTTATCCTGATAGAGTATCTTAATATTTCCGTAAACCTCTATGACTTCTATTTTTCTTCCCCCTTCCAAGGAGTAAACTTCGATCCTGTCGGCAAGAAGAGTAGTATTCTCCAGCCTCACAGTTACATTCCCAGTATAAACGGCTTTTTCTTTTTTTGAATCAAGTTCTACCCGATTAGCAGAAATAAAAATTTTTTTCTGCCTATCGTTATTTTTTTGGATAGTTAGCTGAGGCTCAGCTAAGACTAAATTGGTGAAAATCAGCCCGTAAAATAAAAAAAGGGAGAAAAAAAAGGCTATATTTTTTTTATTAAGTGTGTGGATAATACCAAATTTTGTCACAAAAAGCTTCCATTAAATACAGCTGTTAAGCTGTTAAGCTGATGAGCCGTATGAATAAAATAAAAATTCCTATGCTTTAAATTTAATACACCCAGTAAGCTGATAAGCAATAGGAATGACTGGTATGTAGAAAAAAATATTAGGTTAACAGCCTATTACCTGGATTTAATCATAAATAATTGTCTGAACATCTTGTTGTAATATTATTTTTCCGGAGATTATATCTGCTACCATCTTTTTACCAGTAGTCTCTATATTTTGCCTTCTAATAAAAATTGGCCCCTCAGATGAAAGAAGCCTTTTTTCCTGAAACCAGGCAAGATCTTTGGCTTTGAAAGAAAGGGCATTGGAAGATGCTACAATATTTCCCTCTAAGAAAACATTTTTTTGGGAAAATTGTATTTTCCCACGATTACTTGTTACTATTAATTTCCCTTCATCCCCTAAAGAATAGATAAGAGTAACCTTCTTTAAATAGGCAATGCCTTCTTTTTCAAACAAATTTGCTTCTTTCGCTCGTAAATTCCATTGAAGGTCACCCATGTAACTTTCTTTCAGTTCCATATCTTTAATTGTAGCATCTGCTTTTCCAATATCTTCCAGAGTGGGGGGGGCTTTTTTCTTTTTTCCCCTCAAAAATACCACAGCGATAAGTAAAGCTGCTCCCAATAAAACAACTGCTATTATTTTCAGTAGATGATTTCTTCTCATACTGCTGATTAGCTATTGACTGTTAAACTGATTAGCATACTCAGCTTAACAGCTCATCAGCTTAACAGCTGTATTTTTAGTAGATAATTTCTTCTCATATCGCTGATTAGCTATTGACTGTTAACCCGATTACCATAGCAGCTTAACAGCTCATCAGCTTATCAACTGTATTTATCAGCTGTATTTCCCAGCTGTATTTACTATCACGTACCAATGGTCCAAGAGTTTAAATATTTTTCTTGCTCTTCAGTTAGCGTGTCGATTTCAACTTCCATACTCTTGAGTTTAATTTTGGCAATATGATTATCAATATCTAAGGGAACATCATACACTTTTTGTTCTAGATTTTTCCCCTTGGCAACTAAATGCTCCATACAAAGGGCCTGATTAGCAAAACTCATGTCCATCACACAAGATGGGTGCCCTTCAGCAGCAGCCAAGTTTATCAACCGTCCTTCCCCTAATAGATTGATTCTTCGGCCATCCGATAGGGTATATTCTTCAATAAAAGTTCGAATGCTTCTTTTCTGGGAAGCAAGCTCTTCCAACCCGTCTATATCCAATTCCACATTAAAATGACCGGAATTAGCCACAATAGCGCCATCCTTCATTCGGGAAAAATGTTCCTTACGAATAACGTGGATATCTCCGGTAAGGGTTACAAAAAAATCCCCCACTGGTACGGCCTTTTCCATAGGCATTACCTGAAAACCGTCCATTATTGCTTCCAGCCCTTTCAAAGGATCAACTTCAGTTACAATAACATGAGCGCCATGTCCCTTTGCCCGCATAGCTACGCCGCGTCCACACCAGCCATACCCAACCACTACAAAGGTCGATCCTGCCAAGAGTCTATTAGTTGCCCTGATAATACCATCAATCGTACTTTGACCGGTACCGTATCTATTGTCAAAAAGATGTTTCGTATTAGCATTATTGACAGCAATAATGGGGTACTCTAGGACCCCGTCATTGGCCATACTTCGGAGGCGGATTACTCCGGTGGTGGTCTCTTCTGTTCCACCTATGATTAAATCGATTAATTCTTTGCGGGTAGTGTGAATGGTTGAAACAAGATCAGCTCCGTCATCCATAGTAAACTGTGGTTGAAAATCTAAAACCGCATTGATATGTTTATAATAAGTTTCATTATCCTCACCTTTTATGCAAAAGG
>JAUWIR010000454.1 GCA_030605265.1 Pseudomonadota bacterium
GGAAAGGAAGCTGTTGAAGGGACTTACTATAGTACCCATTTTTCAAAGGATGATCCTAATCCAAAAGTGCAGAAATTTGTTCAACTTTATTCCAAAAAGTATCATCAGTCGCCGGATGCCTTGGCTGCCTTAGCCTATGATGCTTGTCTTGCCATGTTTGAAGCTCTTCGTCGTTCGAAGAGTTTACAGGGAGAAGATATCAGGGATGCTCTGAAGAATATTAAAAACTTAGAGGCGGTATCCGGGAAAATTAACTTTGATAAAAATAGGAACCCAATTAAAAGTGCTGTAATCATTAAAATTGAAAATGGCCAACAGGTTTTCTATCAGAGCATTAATCCTTAATGAGCCAAAGTAAAAAAGACTGAGGTTAAATTTTTTTTAAAGCCCAAGCTTTATTTATTTTATCATGCCTAAATTCAGAGAGAGGGAACCCTGGATCTTTGAAGAAAATAAAAGCAGCTGATTTTATTTTTGTTACCTTCTTTTTATTAGCCTTAGGATTTTATATCTTTTCTTATGGGTGGATAGTCTCAGCCCAACAAATAATCAACGGCTTACAAAAAGGGAGCATGTATGCCCTTATTGCCTTAGGGTACACTTTGGTTTACGGAATTATCAAATTGATCAATTTCGCCCACGGTGATGTCTTTATGGTAGGGGTGTATATTCCCTATTTTGTAGCCAACATTTTCATGAACCAAGGGTTACAATTACCCCTTTGGTTAGCTCTGGTAGTAGCCATGGTGGGTTGTCTTCTTTTAAACATGCTCATAGAGGCTATTGCCTACAGACCCCTGAGAGATAAACCCAGACTTACCATGCTGATCACTTCTATTGGTGTGTCCTTATTTTTAGAAAATTTTCTCGCCCTAGATCCTCATCATGTCCCTTTCCCAATAAATTATTTAGTGTTCGGTCCTCAATTTCGAGCTTTCCCTACACTGCTGAAAGAGAAAGCATATCCTTTGTTTAAAGGGGTTATGGTGAGCAATATTAAAATAATGAATCTTGTTATTGCCCTGCTGGTTATGATTATACTTGAGTATATCGTAAAAAAAACAAAAATGGGTAAGGCAATGAGAGCTGTCTCATTTGATATGGATGTTGCCAAATTGATGGGGATAAATATTAACAAGGTGATTGCTTTTACTTTTGCTCTTGGCGGGGCCTTAGCAGGATGTGCCGGAGTATTATTTGGTTTGACTTATGGAGTGCTTCAATCGCCCTATCTTGGGCTTTGGCCGGGTATTGTAGCTTTTGTTGCTGCAGTGGTGGGAGGAATCGGCAATATTCCCGGGGCCATGTTGGGGGGATTTTTAATGGGAATCATCGAAACTCTTGCCCTAAGTATTAACTCTAATTTAGGTTACGGAGTTACCTTTCTCCTCTTGATTGTAGTCTTACTCGTCAAACCTACAGGGTTATTAGGCTCACCTTATACTGAGAAAATATAATTATTTAATCATGAAAGAAGTTTCAGGTAAAAAAGTAAGTTACGTTTATTTTTATATCGGTCTCATAATAACCGGCTTGGTTATCAGTTTTTTGGGCAGGTTCCAGATATTGAGTCGGTATTACCTTCAGATTTTCATGTTTATGTGTATAAATATAATCATGACCGTGAGTTTGAATTTAATCAATGGATTTACCGGGGAATTTTCTATAGGACACGCTGCTTTTATGGCTATCGGAGCGTATACTTCATGTATCTTCACGACTATTTTATTTTCTTCAAGTAAATGGCCGCCTTACTACCAAATCCCCTTTTTTCTAATTTCAATATTGATAGGAGGTTTTGCTTCCTTTGCCCTTGGGTATATAATCGGGTTACCCATTTTACGACTGAAAGGAGATTATTTAGCTATTGTTACACTAGCTTTGGTGGAAGTAATGAGATCTGCAATAAAATTATCAGATGAATTAGCCGGTCTTTTTCAGCGTATGCATTTAACCCGTTTGAGTCAGATAATTCAGCAGATAGGTGGTCCAAGGGGGTTAAGCTCAGTCCCCGGATTTACCAATATTTTTTGGACGGTTTTTTTTACCATTTTGACTGTTTTTATCATTAATCGCCTCCTCAATTCAAGCTATGGTCGAGTTTGGCTAGCCTTACGTGATGATGATATTGCTGCAGAAATGATGGGAGTGAATATAAGCTTTTATAAAAATCTTTCCTTTGCTATTGCCGGCTTTTGGGCAGGTGTGGGAGGGGGATTATATGCTCATATTCTTCGCTATATCCATGCGGATAATTTTAATTTTATAAAATCAATAGAGTACTTGGTATATTTATACCTTGGTGGAATGAGCAGTATCTGGGGATCAATTATTGCAGCCGGCTCCTTAACCTTTTTATTGGAATTGCTTCGTATTGTGAATATGCAGCAGTGGAGGTTGGTAATCTATCCTCTTATCCTGATTATTATTATGATAAAAAAACCCGAAGGATTATTTAAGAGAGATTTTTAAATGTTATTACTGGTAGAAAATCTGCATAAATCTTTTGGCGGCCTGAAAGCTATTGATAATTTTTCTTTTACCATCAAAGAAGGTGAAATTGTTTCCATTATAGGGCCGAATGGTGCCGGAAAAACTACTGTTTTTAATCTTCTTACAGGCTTTTACTTGCCTGACAAAGGCACTATCCGTTTCAAAAATAAAGAGTTAGTTGGTCTTAAACCCCATCTTATTGCAGCTTCCGGTATCTCGCGTACTTTTCAAAATATCCGTCTTTTTAACCAAATGACAGTTTTGGATAATATTCGCTTGGCCTTTAATCTGAAAAGAAAATACTCTTTGTGGCATACTTTGCTTAAAAATGAAAAATTTAGAGAAGAAGAAGAGCAGATTACTGAAAAAAGTCTTTATTTATTAGATATTTTTGGTATTAAAAAGGAGCAGAACCGACTCGCTCAGGAATTACCTTACGGTCTACAGAGAAGAGTGGAGATCGCTCGGGCCATGGCCACGAATGCCCGATTGTTGCTTTTGGATGAGCCGGCTGCCGGGATGAATAATGTAGAGACGAATGAATTGATGAATTTGATTAAATGGTTAAAAAAAGAGTTTCCCATAACAATTTTTTTAATTGAGCACCAGATGAAAATGATTATGGGTATTAGTGAGAGGATCATTGTCCTTAATTTTGGAGAGAAGATTGCTGAGGGCCCTCCTGCTAAAATACAAAAGGACCCTAAGGTCATTGAGGCTTACCTTGGTGAAAAATAAACAATGCTTAAAGTAGAAAATTTAACTATCAAGTATAATCATATTCAAGCTGTAAAAAATATTTCTTTCGAGGTTTCCCAAGCCAAAATTGTTGCTCTATTGGGGGCTAACGGATCTGGAAAATCAAGTACTCTGCGGGCTATATCCGGCCTAATTCGCCCCAGTGGAGGTAAGATTATTTTTAATGGAAAGGAGATTAATGAGCTACCTCCTCATGAGATTGTCAGATTGGGGATTATTCATGTTCCTGAAGGAAGGGGGATTTTTGCTAATTTAAAGGTAATTGAAAATTTAGAGATTGCCGGGTATTTAAGAAAAGATAGAAAAAAAATGAAAAAAGATTTAGAACATGTATTTGATATCTTTCCGATTTTAAAGCAGAGACAAAAACAATATGGAGGTACCTTGTCAGGAGGGGAACAACAGATGCTGGCCATAGGGAGAGCTTTAATGGCCAGAGGAAAGCTCATTCTACTAGACGAACCTTCCCTTGGTTTGGCCCCCAAAATTGCTGAAAGCATTTTTCAAATAATCTCTGAAATCAATAACGAGGGGATTTCGACTCTGCTGGTAGAGCAAAATGCTCAAAAAGCACTTGAAATTGCCGATCATGGATATATATTAGAAACCGGAAGGATTGTTTTTAATGATTCGGCAAAAGAATTAGCCGGGAATCAAAAAATACGAAAAGCTTATTTAGGAGAATAGATTTAGCCTTTCTTATCGATTTTTATTTTTTTATAATAAAGGGTTGACAGAGAATTAAAAGGATGGTACTATTCGCTCTCTTAAGTTGGAAGAGGAGATGGAAAAAGAAAATGGAAAAGAGAAAATAAGCCGATAAATTAGGTTGACAGTTGATAAAGAAATTCATACAATAAGTAAATTGACGAACAGATCTTTGAAAATAGAATATAGGGTACTACCTTTATAGCAGTATAAAGAAGTAAAAGGATTAAATTGGAGAGTTTGATCCTGGCTCAGAACGAACGCTGGCGGTATGCTTAACACATGCA
>JAUWIR010000238.1 GCA_030605265.1 Pseudomonadota bacterium
GGCAAAAACGGGATAATTAGCCAAGGTCCCGCCTACTATGGTTTCATAAGCCACTGCGTATGCAGGGTAAGCATTAATAAAAGAATTGTTGGCTACCGGTAAGGTGGCGGTTATCCAGGCCGTGCTGGTAGGAGATAAGGTACTCCACCCTTTTAATGCGAGCAGATCAAGGGGAGCAGGAAGACCGGTAATCGGATCTTGAAGGTATTTTGGGGGCCATGTGTTAACACCATAGAAAGGATCATAATAGGCCATACCAATGGGAGTATTGTACAACAACCAGGGATAGGCAAGATTGGGGTCCCAGGTGAGGCCGGGTTGCACGGGCAACACAGTAGTTGGATTGAGGTTGCTTACAATCGGCGTAGGCAGTCCTGTCAGGGGATTAATGGGTGAGAGGGGAGGTGACCAAAGAGGCCACAAGGTGTTATAGGGAGGGAGGGGTTCCCAATAAGCTGCAGATGATACGGCTGGTGAAAATAATAAACTTATGCTTACAATTAAAGCCAGGCTAAAAATAAAAGTGATAAAATGATTTTTTTTCGAAAACATACGATGTTTCTCCTTTTGCTTTCCTTAACCTAAAAACAACCTAAACTTTCCTTAACCTAAAAACCTAAGCATGAAAAAACAGGTCTCTGTGGAAAATTTCTCTTTGCCTCCTTCAAGAAAAATGAGCTAAAAATAGTTTGAATTTTTTACCACCTCCTCCTTTGCCTTCAAGAATAGTATTTTTAACTAAAGCCCCCCTACAGAAGGTAAATAGTATGGGATTCTCCAATATTGGTATTGTTTCGATGAGACAGATATCCAACCCAACAGTATAAGTGTTTTGTTTTGTTACGGCCACGAAAGGCGAAATTTTTTTCATTACTTTTGGAAATCTATGGTGTTTTTCTTGCCCAAATCTCGGGCAAGAAAATCCCGCCTATCGTGGCTGAGTATTCCTGATTGGGTTTTTTAGTATTATTGTTCTTCTGGCCTGATATCATTAAAGCTTTAGGCTAAGTGCGTATTGATGTATTAGAAAGACTGCATATTTAATACCAGGTTTTTTGTTTTTTTAAATTTTTCAAATTTTTCTTTTCTAAGTTATTGAAAAACAGTGGCAAAAGCTTATTTTTTGGTGATGGCCCCTCGTCATAGCGCCCCGAATTCCCTTGATAATTATCTACAGCCGGCGTCCATTTTTACTACGCTGTCTTAAAAATAGACCCTCTCTTTGGGTCTAAAAAAAAGACATCGAAATATGATATCATATAAAGGTGACGGCAAATTATTTAAAAGGCGATTTTAGCTCTTGCGGTAAACACGGTAAAATTTTAAATTTCAAAATGAAAAATGAAAAATGCAAAGTTAATGGCTAAAAAAACAAAGCATTCCTTAATTTTAAAATTTACAATTTGCAATTTACAATTTGCATTAATGTTCATAGGAAGAGGGGTTCGGTATGGTTTTCAAGATTTTAGTGGTAGATGATGAAGAAAGTGTGGCCGTAGCGCTATCTCGCCACCTGGCCAGAGACGGTTATCAAACCTCTTGGGTCAAGAGTGGGGAGGAGGCTTTGGAAAAATTGTTCCAAGAGGATTTTCATCTTGTTTTTTTAGACCTTTTTTTACCTGGTCTGGCTGGTATTTCCGTGTTGGAGAAAATCAAAGCAGAGTTCCCTGAAATTTTGGTTATCATACTGACAGCTTATGAAAATGTAAAAATGGCCGTCCAAACCATGAAAATGGGCGCCTTTGATTATCTTACCAAAAGCTGCGATATGGAAGAGTTACGAGTATTAGTCAAAAAAGCCTTGGAAACCAAAAAACTGCGCAAAGAAGTTAAATCCCTGCGAGCTGAAATTGATCGTCATCAAGAAGCGATGATCATAATTGGCAATAGTCCACAGATTCAAGAAGTCCGGCATCTCATCCAAAAGGTATCTGAAATTGATCATTGTACAGTGCTCATAATGGGGGAAAGCGGCACAGGCAAAGAATTGGTTGCCAGAACAATTCATCGCCGGAGCGCCAGGACTAAAAATCCTTTTATTGATATCAGCTGTTCAGCCTTACCCAGTTCTCTGATGGAAAGCGAGCTGTTTGGTTTTGAGAGAGGGGCCTTTACTGATGCTAAAAATAGAAAATTGGGATTAATTGAATTAGCTGATGGAGGGAGCCTGTTTCTAGATGAAATTGGCACCTTGGATCATTCCATGCAAGCAAAGTTACTTCGATTTTTGGAGCAGAGATCTTTTCGCCGAGTTGGAGGTATAAAAGATATTTCAGTAGATATAAGTGTTATTGCCGCTGCCAATAATGATTTAAGGAAAATGATGGAAGAGGGATCATTCCGCCATGACTTGTATTACCGGCTGAATGTTTTTCTAATTCCCGTACCTCCCTTACGCAAGAGAAAGGAAGACATCCCTCTTCTAGCGAATCATTTTATCCATAAATTCAATCAAGAATTTCATAAAAGTATTAAGAGGTTACATCCTTCTGCTGAGCAGGTTATTATGGGATATAATTATCCCGGAAATATACGGGAATTAAAGAATATCATTGAGAGGGCCATGATCATGGAGGAAAGGGATGTGATTACCATAGATTCATTGAATTTATTCAAACCCCCGGGAACGGATGCACTCGATCTTCAACACCATGGCCTTGATCATATGATGGGAGAAGAAAAAGCCCTCAATGAGAAATTACCCTTAAGAGAATTGGAAAGGCAATACATTATATCAGTACTAAAGGAAACTGATGGGAATAAAGCTCAAACAGCAAAAATACTCGGAATTGCGCGATCAACCCTTTTTAAGAAGATCAAGGAATATCATTTAGCGGATAATGATGAATAATAAACGACGAATGCCGGGAAATAGTTTTAAAAAAAAATATGGCCTCAAAACCCTTTCTCTTTGCTTGCTCATAGGGGGAATTACTATTTTAATCGCTCATCGGCTCCAGGTGAATGCCGCCAAGGAGATTATCCGTGAAGTGAATAAGAGTCAGTTGATGATCATTCAAGAAATTGCCTCTGATCTTGATTCGTTAGTAAAAGATGTGCTCAATAAAACAGTTACCTGGGTTGCCTTGCATCCCCTTTATCAAAAGACGCCTTCGGAGATTCATCATGAATTGCAGATCTTTTTTAAGCTCATGGAGGATAGAATCTTGCGTATTGGAATAGTGAATCAAGAGGGAGGTTACGAATATTTTTTCCCTCCCCTTTCCCAAGAGGACATGAGCAGGGAAAAAGATTTTTCAAAAACTGATTTTTTTCAAAATGCCCTTAAGCAGGCAAAAAGTTACTCTTATTCAAAGCCTCATATAGGCAATCAAGTCGAAGGGGGATTTGGTATGGGAGCTATTCCCATTTCTTTACCTTTGTTCAATCAAGACAATCAAAACAATAAAAACGAAAAGGAAAAGGTCCTTCAGAAAAAAGATTTTTTGGGGATTTTGTTTGTATTCCTTGATCTAAGCATTATCGATGATATCTGTCAGAATCATTACTCTCATCTGCATGATTATTCTACCTTTTGGTTAATCGATGAGCAGGGAAATTTTCTTTCCCATGAAAATAAATCTTGGATCGGCAAAAATAGTTTAGACCTCTATAAGAGGAAAGGTCCCGAAGGACATCCGCCCTCTATTGATTGGGTTGTACAACAGAAGATGTTAAAAGGGAACACAGGGACTGAAGTTGTTATTGACAGGGCAGAGAAGCATTATTTGAACTATACCCCCGTCCTTTCCGGGGCAAAAAATTGGTCTATAGCTGTCAGCACTCCGGAAGCCATGATGGACCATTGGGAAAAAAGGGTCTTGAAGAGCGCCTGGCAGTGGTGGCTTTTTATGATTTCTTTTCTTTTGGTCTGTCTTTCGTTTGTACAGGTTGTTGTTATTTTGATCCATAAAAAAAGAATCAATTGGGAAAAAGAGCAAAGGGAAAAATTTCAGACAGCCTTTGACGGGATCACGGATTTAGTATATCTGATTGATATTGATCACAATTTACGAATCGTCAATAAGGCCTTTAAAAAACTTTGCGGCAAACTGGATGAGGAGTTTGAAGGAGAAAAATGTTTTCGGTTTATTCAAGGGAGGCAGGAGCCATGTCCTGATTGCCCGATCCCCAAAACAAGATCAACGCATAAAACGCAGCAATTGGACCAACCCATTTTTCAGCAAACCGCCCATCTCTATGCTTATCCCTTAATGAATGAAGAGGGAGAGACAACGGCCATAGTTATTTTTGCTCGCATCACCACTAAAGAAAAGATACTGGAGCAAAAGTTACAGCATCGAGAGCGTTTGAGTCTTTTAGGGGAACTGGCTGCTTGCCTGGTGCACGAAATTAAAAATCCTTTGATGGGAATCGGTATGCTGGCCCAGGTGAGTCATGATTCTTGTATGGAAGACAATCCAAAGGAGGATGATTTACTCAAGGAGGACCTTGAGAGAATCGTTAAGGAATGTAAAAGGTTAGAGAACTTAATTAATAATCTTGCCAGATTTTCCAGCCCAGCGCCGGTATGTTTTGATAAGGGAGATATTCATAAATCATTAGACTTTTCTTTAGCTTTGCTGCGAGAAAAATTAAAAAATCAAAACATTCAATTACAAACCAACTACCAAAAAGATCTTCCCTCCATAACTTATGATTCACAAAAAATGCACCAAGTATTTTTAAACGTCATCATAAACGCCATTAAAGCCATGCCTAAAGGAGGTAAACTGGATATCCGCTCACGTCTTGATCAAAACTCCTCAGTTAAAGGTCTCTCCCATTCTCACAGTCAGATGGTTTGTATTGAAATTGAAGATACGGGTATCGGTATCTCTGAAGAAGTCCGGAAAGAAATTTTTAAGCCTTTTTTCTCAAATTCCTTAAAGGGAACAGGATTGGGCTTATCAATTGTTCACAGTATTATTCAGCAGCATGGTGGGAAAATCCATTTAAAAAGCCGGCTCGGCCAAGGGACTGTTTTTACCATTTGCCTTCCTGTAGAACAACAGGAAACAAACCATTTTCTCCCAAATAGTAAAACCAATGGTTAATCTAATATAATGAGAAAGCATATCCTAAAATAAAAAATTATTATCCAAGGGTTTATACGCTGTAGTTTCTGTTTCAATTTAAAAAAATTACTTGCCAATTATTACCTAATTATATAAAGTTAAGGAATATCTTACTTTAACATTTTAAATTTTAAAATTATAATTCCTCATTAAATTTAGCGCCCTTCGGGCGGATTTTGAAATGCGTTAATAAAATGAAAATTCCTATGCTTTTAAATTAAGCTGTTAAGGCTTATTGAGCGGATAAGTTATTAATCTAGGGCTATGGAACAGGATTTAAATAAAGTGGAAAACCTGTACGATACGGTAGCAAAAGAATATACAGAAACATTCTCTGGTGAACACGAAAAGAAACCGAAAGACCAAGAAATACTCCACAGATTTTCACAAGAAATTGGGGACAGAAGACCGGTCTGGGATTTCGGCTGTGGTCCTGGTCAAACTACAAAATACCTAAAAAACCTTGGCATTGAAATCTCAGGGCTGGATCTGTCAGAAAAAATAGTAGAACAGGCAAGAATAATTCACCCGGAGATACACTTCCGAAAGGGAAATATTCTTGAGCTCGAATTTGAAAACTACTCAATAGCTGGTGTTGTAGCTTTCTACGCTATAGTCCACTTCACAGAAGAACAAGTAGGGATAGCCTTCCGTGAACTGTTTCGCGTATTACAGCCGGGTGGAATATTCCTTTTCACCTACCACATTGGTGAGGGGACAATCTACCTAGACGAGTTCCTCGGTAAGAAAGTCGATATAGACTTCATGTTTTTTACTACTGATTTCATTTTCAGTTGTTTAAAGGACAGTGGATTTGAAAAGATAGAGATAATCGAGAGAGAACCATATCCCGGGGTGGAGTACGAAAGCCGAAGGGCTTATGTGTTTGCCATAAAGCCGGTCGTGAGAAAATCGCCCTGACAAGGCGCTATCTTTTAGACCGCTATTCCGCTGCGCTCCACCGCGGCAGGTGGTTCGGGAATTAAGCTGATAAGTCTTATAAAAAAAAATTCGGCATCTTTCATACACCACGAAAAATAGTTTACACTTATAACTTTTTATTTTTTTTTAGCTACCATGAAGGAAAAGAAGGAATAAAAAAATCTTCATGTCCTTCATGGTGAAATAAAAAAGTGTAAACTGAGAAATGAAGGATGCCAAAATTTCTATCTTTAAACTTATAGGTGGAATTAAATAGTGGAATTAATTAAATGATGAGCAATACCTTTAATTATGACGTTTTCCTTAGCCATAGCGCCAAAGACAAACAAATAGTAAGCGCTTTGGCGAAGCGGTTGCAGCAGGATGGTTTGCGTGTGTGGTTGGATGAATGGGAGATCCGGGAGATCCAACCTGGGGACTCGATTATTATCAAAATCCGGGAAGGAGTCAAAGTATCCCGAATATTCTTGATGTGCATGTCAAAAGCCTACTTTGACTCAGAGTGGGGCACATTGGAACATCATACGTTGCTTTTCCGCGATCCCACTAATGCACAGCGCCGCTTCATTCCCCTCCTCATTGAGGAGTGCACCCTCCCTGAGATCATTGCTCAGTTTGCCTACATTGATTGGCGTACACCATCCAATGAAGCCTACCAAAAGATCCTAGCCGCATGCCCCATGCAGCCCGCAGAAAGTATAAAAAGTTGCTTATTGCAGGCCGGTGTGATCGTGGTGATTTAATTGTTACTAAAAAAAGCCTGGAGCAATTTAAAAAAGACCATGGTTTTACTAAATTTATTAAAACCAGCGCGCTCACAGGGGAAGGATGTAAAGAACTGCTTGAGGCTGTTTTGAAAAACTATAATGAAGAGCCTATTCTTGAATTGTATGGATTGAGCGCGAAGGAAATTTTTTTATTAATCAAAAGATACTTTGGCAGAAAAAAAGGGGGGAGCTTTTCTTTCCCAAGAATGGTAAAACTCAAAGAGGGGAAAAACGATATTATTGTAAAGGTGGTGGATGAGAGGGGAAA
>JAUWIR010000602.1 GCA_030605265.1 Pseudomonadota bacterium
CGCTTGCAACAATAACAGCGCTAAAAAGAAACAAAGAACATAAGCGATGGTTTGAAAAAAGAAAAATCGAATTCAAACTGGCGGCTTGAAAAATTGGGCCTATCTGTCCGCACAGCTCGAAAAAATTAGAGAAAATCCAAGGGATAATGAAAGACTTCTCTCCAAAAGAGGCAACCCATAAAAATCATACCCCCAGGGCTCAGGACCCGGGAATGGGATCTTTGACAAATCGGTACACAATGGAAAGTGAAAGAAAAATTCATCAGCAAGCTATCTTTGGTGAAGGAAAAGAAGATCAAGCCATAGAACTCTTTGAGGAAAAAAAACCTTAGCAAGAAGATGCTCTTGGAGATAATGTGGAGTTATTTTAAAAAAAAAATAAATAGATCAAACAAAATAGAGGAAAGCAAAATGAACATTTCCACTAAGCATTCCATAGATGGGACCCTACTCATTTTAGAAGGGGAATTGACCATATCTGAAGGAACAAAGCTTAAAGAGGCCCTCAAGAAACACCTCGACAGACAAAAACCCATTGAAGTAAACCTTGAGAAAATTACTAAAATTGATACATCAGGGCTACAGCTCTTATATGCAGCTCATCAAACAGCATTACGTGAAGGGGGATCTTTTTCCCTTAAAAGCCCTTCACCCGCCTTTTTAAAAGCCGCCACTCTAACAGGGCTTACCATGAACAAACAAGAGGGTTACCTGGAAGGGGGCAATTGGAAAGGAGGGGTAAAGGAATGACCCAAACCATTATGACAGTTGATGATTCTGCTAGTATTCGACAGATGGTAAAATTTACTCTTTCTGATGCAGGATATCAGGTTGTTGAAGCCTCAAACGGGCAGGATGCTCTGGATAAAATGGCTGCCCGCCCGGCTATGATCATCACTGATTTAAATATGCCCACTATGGATGGTATTGAATTAATAAAACAAGTACGGAAGATGCCGGAGTTTAAATTTATTCCTATTATTATGTTAACCACGGAATCACAGAACGAGAAAAAGATGAAAGGCAAAGGAGCTGGTGCTACCGGCTGGATTGTAAAGCCCTTTCGCCCGGATCAATTGTTGGGAGTAGTAAAAAAAGTCCTGCGATAAATAAAAGAATTGTTTACACTAATGACTTTTTATTTTTTTTACTACCATGAAGGACATGAAGGAATAAATAAATCTTCATGTTCTTCATGGTGAAATAAATAAGTGTAAACTGAGAAATGAAGGATGCCAATAATACTAGGGAGTAGAATCGTGAATCAGGACGAAAAATTTGCTGACGCCTTCAAAGAGGAGGCGCAAGAATTACTCGCCAAAATGGAGGAAGTGATCCTCCTTCTAGAGAATGACCCTCAAAACAAGGAGCAGATTAATAACCTTTTTCGAACTATGCACACTATCAAGGGTTCCGGAGCAATGTTTGGTTTTCAACAAATTGCTGATTTTACTCATCATCTGGAAACCGCCTTGGATTCTGTCCGCAATGGAGAACTTCTGCTGTGTTCGGAATTCATTAATCTGCTTCTTCGTTCAAGAGATTTAATTCAGGAAATGCTTTTCTCTACAAAAGAAGATGGAAGTAAGACCCCGGAAATAAAACAAATCTTAAATGAACTAGAGAATCTGGAAGCAAAACAGCCCTCGCCGATACAGACCTCAAAAAATTTTAAAGAAACAACCCCTGCAGAGACAATTCCCCCTGCTCAATCTGTTTATCGGCTTCGAATCGTATTCAACCCCGAGATGATGACTACCGGATTGGACCCTTTGTGTCTTTTAGAGGAATTGCACTCTATGGGGGAATGTGTTTTATCAGTTCAAACCGACCGAGTCCCTTTTTTTGAAGAATTGGACCCGGAATTTTGTTATTTTTATTGGGATGCCATTATTAATACTACTGCTAGTTTAGCTGATATTGAAAATATTTTTCTTTTTGTTCAGGATGAAAGCCAAATCTCAATAACTCGCCTGGCTGATGAAAACACTGAAGAGGACACAAATCATAAACGACTGGGAGAGATCCTTATAGAGCGGGGTGATGTAACTGGTGAGCAGATTCAGAAGGTCCTAAAAAAACAGAAACGATCCGGGGAATTAATGGTAGAAGAAGGGCTGGTTAGCGAAGACAAAATCACTTCAGCCCTGGCTGAACAAAAAATGATTCGCCGGATGAAAAGAGGCGCATCACAGCCAAATACCATCAGGGTATCTATAGAAAAACTAGATCGTCTCATCAACCTGGTGGGAGAGATGGTGATTACTCAGGCACAACTTAGCCAAGTCTCTACCCGATTCCAGGATACAGACCTTCTCACCCCCATAGAAAATGTCGAGAGGCTTACCACTGAATTAAGAGATTGTGCCCTCAACATTCGGATGCTCCCTATTGAAACAACTTTTGTAAAATTCCAGCGACTTGTTCGCGATCTTTCCGCTGGTTTGGGTAAAGACATTAATCTGATAACTCAAGGAGGGGAAACCGAATTAGATAAAACAGTGATAGAGCGAATTCATGACCCCCTGGTCCATTTGATCAGAAACAGCATCGACCATGGTATTGAGCTGCCGGAAGATCGGCAAAGAGCCGGGAAATCCTCAAAAGGGACCATTTGCCTGACTGCCGGGCAAGCAGGTGGTGAAGTCATCATTACTATTGAAGACGATGGAGCTGGCCTTGACAGGGAAAGGATTCGAGCAAAAGGGATAGAGAGAAACCTTATTAGCGAATCGGACAATCTCAGTGATTCACAAATTTATAATTTAATTTTTCAGGCAGGCTTCTCTACTGCTAAAAAAATTACTGATGTCTCTGGGCGAGGCGTTGGTATGGATGTGGTGAAACGGGAAATCTCAAAACTGCGAGGTTCCGTCAGTATTGAGAGCACGCAGAAGGGGACCAAAATATCTATCCATCTTCCTTTAAC
>JAUWIR010000426.1 GCA_030605265.1 Pseudomonadota bacterium
AACACCCCTTTTTGCCCAATTTCTACGTCAGGCTCAAATTTTAATTCACGAAATACTCAATGTATGCCTGCCTGTCCCGTAGGTCCGGCAGATCGTACTGGGATGGTTAAAATTCTCACCTTCCTTGACCTTGAATCCCGCTAAAAGCGAGAAACATTTTTCAAAGGTCTCGCCTTGGATCTGAAGCATTCTCGACTTTCGCTCAAGGGTATGAAATCAAGTGCTGCAGAATGAGATTGGCGGCATTCCCGTCACCGAACAGATTAGGCGGAACGCTAAATTTAGATTTGGTTGCTGTATTGAAAGCCTTTATTATGGACTGTGTGTCCGTGCCGGCTAAATAATTCCAGCCGGCCTCAACTGTTTCAATCCATTCTGTTTCATCCCTGAGAGTAATGCATGGAACGCGAGCAAAAAAGGCCTCTTTCTGCATACCCCCTGAATCAGTCAGGATTATTTTGGCGCTCATTTCCAAGGCAACCATATTTACATAATTTATTGGTTGTATTAGGCGTACATGAGGGTTTTTAACAACGTTAAGCTTTAGGTTTTTAAGGTTTTGGCGCGTCCTTGGATGAAGGGGGATTATGAATGGGCATTCTTTGCGGGCCAATTTTTCAAACGCTGAAAATATATTGAATAACCTTGATGGATCGTCGGTGTTCTCTTGTCGATGAACAGTAGCCAAACAATAACTTTCAGATTGCAGGCCTAAATCTAATAGTATTCTTGATTTTTCTAAAGCTTGATTTTTAAATACCAGAAAAGCATCAAACATAACATCGCAAACCTGGAACACACCCTCAGTTATGCCTTCTCTTTTTAGATTATTTACAGCTGTTTCAGTTGGGCAAAAAAGCATAGTAGATATATGATCGGTAACTACTCTATTGATTTCTTCTGGCATGCGTCGGTTAAAACTTCTAAGACCGGCCTCAACATGGCCAACCGGGATGTGGAGTTTGACTGCCGCGAGAGCGCCTGCCAGAGTTGAATTAGTATCCCCATAAACAAGCACCCAATCAGGATTTTCTTCCTGCAAAACGATTTCGATTCTTGATAGCATCTTACCCGTCATTTGGCCATGACTTCCTGATCCAACTTCGAGATGATACTGGGGATTAGGGATTTCCAGTTGATCAAAAAAGATCTGGCTCATGTTAAGATCATAATGCTGTCCTGTATGAATAATGACCTCCTTTATCTTAGGATCTTTTTTATCGATATTATGCTTTTCGATGGCTCGGCTTATTGTCACGGCCTTTATGAATTGAGGGCTAGCACCAATGATGGTTATGATTTTAATTTTATTTTTGGGCATTAAAGTACTCAGTTGAGCGACAATGCTTAATTGAAAATTATTTGTTATAAGTTATTCGTTATTCGATACCTAATTGAGTTTTGACTCAATTAAAGAAAAATGATTTTAGCTTGGCATATTTTCTTCCCAAAACTTGGCTATCTCCATAGGTAATGCATGGTAATAATCACCTTCATATTTGGCCTTTATGTATTTTAGAAACTCAAGGTAATATTCAACCGGATACTCTTCAGGATCATTTTTTTGCTTATCGAAGTTCATGTAATCCGTATGCGAGATAAATAAAGCCATACCTCCTTTTTTAGCGATCCAATATAGTTTCTTTTTCCAGATATCGATGGTTTGCTCTTTCATTAGGATAAATAAAGTAAAATCCTGGGGTAATGTATAAGGCAGTTCAACATATCCCTTTCCGCAGAATTTGTCTTTCATATAAAATGGGAAAATGACACCAATGCCATGAGATTGAGGTTCAAACGGATCGGTGTCGAAAGTAGATGTACAATGTTTTACATTCAGCTCGTAAATCCATTCAGGATTTCGGAGCATAGATGGTGTTGTAAACCCTTCAACATCCCATTCCTTGATATACTGATTAATCCGTTCAAATCTTCTCTCAAATATCTTCCTTGAGGAAAACAGCTTTCCGTCATGCTTCAAACCATGCACACAGACCTGAAATCCTCTGTCGGTAATATCTTTAAGCAATGTTTTCGAAACCGTATATCTCTCAGGAACAAAATTAAAAGAAGAGCGAAAACCTAAGCTTTCTTCAATCTCCATTAACTGATGACATTTATCATGACCTTTTTGGGTATCTACATCATGTGAAAGAACCAGAGCGAATTTCTTGTTTTCCGGCCAACGTTGCCAGCCTTCCGGTGGTTTTCCGGCTTTGGGGTCTATTGGCCAGATGTGGCTGTACTTTTTGCGCTTGTAACGGACAACCTGGCGGCGCAGGAATATTTGTATTTGCCTGGGGATGAGTGGTTTAATTGTGTAAAATATATTATTTAGGAACATGGTTTTAAAAATGCCTTAAGTGCTTGGAGGCTAGCTGGGAAGCCATGACGCCAGGAAGCTTGGAGGCTTGGAAGCATATAGGCTAGGAGGCTTGGGGAGCTTGGAGGCCTGGAGGCTTGGGAGCTTGGAGGCCTGGAGGCTTGGATGTCGGGAAGCCTAAAGTAGCTGCTTTCATTTTTTATTGCCTCTAACAGATTCATAAAATTTCCAAAGTTTTTTCCCTAGCCTTTCATACCCCTGTTTAATTTTATTGTATTCATTATCTGACAAATATTCTAATCGATGAGAAAAATATATCAAATATTTTGTTTCTGCTAATGAACCTAAGCTAATGCTAATAAAACGAGACAGTTCTTTGTCTCCCTTTCTTGAATATCCTTCGACTATATTTGTTGGAATTGACAAAGCAGCTCTTCTGATCTGGGATGTGATGCCATATATCTCTTCTTTAGGGAAATTTCTACTTACTTGATAAATTTCAAAAGCCAAATCATCTGCTAATTCCCAAACTTCTAATTTTCTCCATCTATCTTCAGTCATTTTTACTCCTTTAACAGTTTCTCAGCCTCTCAGCATCCCAGCCTTCAAGCCTCTTAGCCTTCTCGCACCCAGTTAAATTCGCTCCGCTCCTTTTCTCTGAAAAATTTAACTGGGCAGGCCTCAGTACCATCTTCCGGAACTACCCCGGTTGAATACGCTGTGCTGTTTTCTACAAAAAATTTAACGGGGTAAAGCCCGGTGAAATGGGCATTGCCCTTCACTACCGTGAATTTCACTGGTCACAGCGGGGCAGGCGGGGAATAAACTAACAAAAGCTAATCTGTCTCCGACGGATGCAAAACGCTGAGTTTTTTAACGAGTCTGTCATTGTGGAGACATTTCCGTATATTCATATACAGGTGTCTCGATTAACTTGATAGGCCTTGCATGCCCAAGAATTGTTCGGTGTAAGCGCTCTACCGTGGTTGGCGAGAAAAACTGTTCGCCTGTCTCACCATTTACACGTGCCGGAACATTTTTAATAATGTAAAATTTACCCTTAAATTCCAAAGTGTAGGTTACCAAACACTCTACTAGATTTTCGCTCTGATATTGATTCATCATAGTGTCCTTTTTTTGAAGTCAATCCAGCGAACTGGATCCGGCTCATAAAGAGTAATTATTTTAATAATAGACCTTGATGGATAGCTACATTGTATGTGTATTGGCCTTCCCACTGCCGTCATGCCAAAAATCAGGCAACTCGGACCATACTTATCCTCTGGATAGTCTTCTATTATCATTCCATTGGAAATAACTTCGCGCACATTTTGCACACTTATGCGTCGAATGATGCTCTGATCAACAGCGTGTTTTGAGAACTCAAAGAGTCCTATTTTAATCTTCTTCCTTATGTTATCTATCCGCAGCATCATCAACTAATGATTTTATGACAGTTTTCTCCTCACCTCATCCTTCCCGTAAGGAAGCCACTCTATGTTTTGCTGCCCGGCTTTAAGCAAAAACGGGACTCTTGGCATTCCCGCCAATTTAGCTGCTATACCACCGGAAAGGCGACCTTCGGAATAGAGCTTATAGGCAAGTACCTCTCGCATTTCCTTAACGAGCTGATGCTCGGAGATGCTTGCTGATAAAAGCACATCCTCAGGAAGCTCGATTTTTATTTCTCGAATAGATGATTTCATATAATTACTATTTTATAAATCATATCACAACATACTAACATATTAAAAGGGATTTCCAGTTGTTTTTTTTGGATCCTGTTTCAAGTTATACAATCGCTTCGCGATTCTATATAACGCGGCTTCGCCGCTTAAAATGGAACAATGGAATACTGGCCCCGGTGAAATAGAAAAAAGTTTCACCCCGGTACGATCTGCCGGACCTACGGGGCAGGCAGGATTTACCCCAGTACGATCTTCCGGACCTACGGGGCAGGCAGGATATTCAGGATTTGTTTTTTGCTGTCATCTCTTTCATGACTCTATATCGTGGAGTCTTCGCATTTGAGAAATTTTCAGTGGCCGAGCTAAAAAGGCACTGTTACAACTCCTAAATATCAACCTTATCCACTGCTTGCATTCAAAGCGGCATAAAACATGGCGTAGTATGATCTGTTCACGATGCTCTGCGGGCTACGATTGCCGTCAATCAGGTATTTGGCATCATCTAATGCTGCCTGTGCCTGTTCCAAACGATACTTGATAAGTGT
>JAUWIR010000337.1 GCA_030605265.1 Pseudomonadota bacterium
AGTTGACAAATAAAGGCAAATCATAACACTTTATAGAATGTTTTTCACATCCAAGGGGGTTGGTGTTTCCAATATCGCAAAGATCTTCCTCTGATGTTTACCCCATAATTGAAATAGGATACCAAAAAAGTTTATAATATGCATTTTCCATAGTAATAAATCAGAAAAGAAAAAAAATTATAAAATCGAGGATATAATTACTAACATGCAAGAAATCGATGTCAGGCAATTAAGAGTACCGGTTACTTTTGCAAATAAAATCCGCAAGATTGGTGGCACATGTTCACCCCATAATCATCACATCAAATCAGCTAAATAAAAAAATCACTTAAGAATTATTTTATTTTTATAGATATTTATCTCCAATTTTTATTAATTCGATATAGGTATAACCCTTTATAATAAAATCGGTTACTTTGATTTAATAAAAACAACCAGTATAACAAGCGGCTCGTCGTGCCGAGCTAAACTCGGGACGTTGGAATAGGGAGTAATTCCTTGAAATTCGTCATTATTACCCAGCAGGTGAGCCTGCAAAAGATTGTAGGCAAGTCCTGACAGGTCAAAAGCTAGCCACTGGACCTGTAACGGAACCGAAGTGCGATCATCGAGAGGTGGTGTACGAAGCAGAGGGAAAGCAAGGGCACAGGCTGCGTGATTGAACCCCGAAAAATGTATAGTTGTGGACATAAGGATAAGCCGTGATGAGCGGTGAAAGCCGACGGAGTCGAGCCACCGGAAGGCAGCAGTCCTGGCTGCGTTATGGCAAAGCAGTAGGGACACCACCGGGGTCCTAAGTACGGGGCATGTGTTCAAAGGGGTAGTCCGGGGCCTCGGGAGAGCCTCCTGTTTCCTTGTGTGCGAGCTGGAGGCTAAGCCAACAAATCGTTTCTGCGGACGGAGCCTTGATCAGGCCCAAGCTCTATTTGAGGCAAAAAATTCGGACGCAGTCAATACATTTATTACAGTCAAAACAGTTATTATTGCACTTTCTTTGTTGATAAGAAGGGGAATTATTGATTTTTTCCGGATCAATTTTTCCTGAAATTGTGGGTTCCTTTTTTTCTAAAGCCTCTATTAGTGAATATAATTTATCATCTTTATTCTTTTGAGATTGAAAATTATCTGCCATTAAGTATCCAAGAAACTTTATTTATTTAAAAAGGATTAAAAGAAGCTTTAGAAATAATGCAAGGTGTGAAACTCGGAAGAAAATATCAATTCTTAAAATATCAATTATTTTATAAAAAAGTATCAAAGGTAAACTGTTAAATTGATTATTATATTGAAAATAAAATTTACAAAGCTCCAGAAATTAAGTAAGCTTAAAGCAATTTGGCTAATCTAACATTGTTAAGCCAATAAGGCAAGAATTATTTTTATAAAAATAAAATAATATTAAATATTTTTAATATAGTTTTATAGCTTTATAGATATATCTATTGGTATATCTATTAGTATATCTGAAAGGATATGAAAAAATTATTAGCTTATTATTATTTTTTATAATTCCCCAGGGGGCTGGAGAAAAAATAAGAAGAAAAAGGTATTATAGGGGATAAAAATTTAAGTTGACATGAAAAAAATTGTTTATAAATTTTATTTTAATTTATTCAATAATAAAAAATAAGCTATTTTTAAGTGAAATCCTTATTGATTTGCCATCGTGGAGCATTAGGAGATTTTATTCTTACCTGGCCGGCAATCCTGGCTGTGCGGGAAGGTTTGCCGGAGTATCAAATCATTGGACTGGGGCGGATAGAATATCTGCGGTTGGCTTCTTTTCTCGGTCTTGTTGAAAAGTTCTTTTCCTCAGAATCCGCCCGATTTTTACAGTTTTTTTCCGGTGGTCCTTTTCCTCCTGAAATTGATTATCCAAATGGGGCGCTTCTTTGGTTATCGGAGGGTGAAAAAGTACTGGAAACAGTGAAAAAAATCAGTTCACTTCCCGCTGTTTTAATCGATCCTTTTCCTTCAAACAAAATGCATGTTGCTCTTCATCATTTGCTGGCGGTTAAAGCTCATTTTCCCATACGCTGTTCCTATCCTCCCTGTCCCTATATTCAACTATCAGTAAAGAAGAAGGAGTATGCTCTTATCCATCCGGGAAGTGGCAGTAAAAAGAAGAATTTCCCCTCAGGATTTTATCGCAATATTGCTGATATCCTGAAGCAATATGGATATCAGGACGTACGCTTTCTTCTCGGGCCGGCGGAAGAAAATATGGCCGATGATTTTCCCTCAGAAAAAATAGAGCAACCGGCAGATACTATTGCTCTTGCTAAATTACTGGCAAGTGCGCTACTCTATATTGGGAATGATTCAGGGGTAAGTCATTTAGCCGGAGTTTTAGGAGCGCCGGCCATCATATTTTATAAGTCCACTGATCCTGATGTCTGGGGTGTTCTTGGAAGAAAAGTTATGACTATATCAAGTAGCGATGATACAATTGCTTTAGCAAAAATGTGTGAAGGCTTAAGTGGATGGTCATTATAAATTCTTATCATTTTTTTGAAAGCGCATTATGGCCGCTTTTCATTTTGTAGGGATTGGCGGCAGTGGTATGAGTGCCTTAGCTCAATTATTAGTGAGCAGGGGGCATAAGGTGAGCGGGTCTGATCGAAATTTTGATCAGAAGAAAAATTCCTCTCTTTTTAATTTGCTCTCCTCCAGGGGGATAAGATTATTTCCCCAAAATGGGAGCGGGATCTGCACGGCATCTCAAAGAGTTATCATCTCTTCAGCTATTGAAGAAACTATTCCTGATATTGTCAAAGCGCGCGGCCTTGGGATACCAATTCAAAAACGCTCTGAGCTTCTAGCTGAACTGTTTAATAAACAATATGGTATTGCTGTGTCAGGGACAAGTGGAAAAACCACGGTTACCGGATTAATCGGCCATATAATGGTTCAGGCGGGAAAAGACCCCAGTGTGGTAAATGGAGGCCAAATGAAAAATTTTTTATGGAAGGGGCTACCGAATAATATTCACTGCGGAAAATCAGATCGGATGATCATTGAGGCTGATGAGAGTGATGGTTCAATTATTCAATACAGACCGAACATTTCAGTAATCACCTCAATTTCTAAAGATCACAAGAGCATAGAAGAATTAGTGAAGCTTTTTCAAACCCTGGTGGATCAGACAGATGACCTGGTTATTGTCAATGAGGATTGCCCGCATATCCAATCCCTTAAAATCAATCCTTCTCATTGTATATCTTTTTCCTTGCAGCAAAAATCTCTATACAGGGCCATTCCCTTAAGATTAGGGCCATTTGCCGGCATTTTTGAATGTAATGGCTTGCGGTTTCATCTTCCTCTACCAGGGATACATAATATTTACAATGCCCTGGCAGCTATGGCCGTGTCCTCGTATCTGGGAATAGATTCACAGGATATACAAGGGGGCATTGAGACCTTTCAGGGCATAAACCGAAGGTTTACTTTAGTCGGTGAAGTAGAAGGCATAAAAGTAATTGATGATTTTGCCCATAATCCGGAAAAGATTACGGCTACTCTCCGGGCATCATCAGTAGTAAAGACGCGAAGATTTCTTATTTTTCAGCCTCACGGCTTTGGTCCCACCAGGTTTTTGAAAGATGAATTAATTGACTCTTTTGTCTCTAATATGACCTCAAAAGATGTCCTTTTTATTCCAGAGATTTATTATGCCGGAGGCGCTGCACAACGGAATATTTCTTCAAATGATCTTGTTCAGGGAATAAAAACCAGGGGTTTTGATGCCCGTTATGCAAAGGACAAGGAGAGCGTTCTTGACAGCTTGCTGCCGGAATTAGAGCAGGGAGATATGGTCTTGGTCATGGGTGCGCGGGATGATACTTTAACTGTTTTTTGTGAGAGAATTATTTATTTATTGAAAAAAAAGTATGAGAAATTAGGATAGGTGAATTGTATCTAATATTTACTTTTTACTTTTTAATTTTTAGTTTTTACAAATGTATCAAAATTGAATTTTGCCTAAAAGTGTGCTAGACTGCCTTTCAACTTTAACTTATTGAATGATAGGGGTGAAAAGGCCTATGACCTGTCGAAGGATTTTTCCGGGGCTTCTTGTTTTAGTGATTATTTTTATCATTTTTTCCTTTGTTGCTCAGCAGGAAGTTTTTGGTCAAATTAATGATGAAAATAGTCTTTATACAGTTGCTTTAGGGGCATATAAGGATGGATTTTATGATCTGGCCATTGATCAGTTTTTACAATTACTGAAATTATACCCTAATTGCAAAAAGGCCCCTTATGCAGAATTTCGTATAGCAGAAGCCTATTTTAAACTGAAGAAATATGATCAGGCCCTTTCTCATTATAAAAAGGTTGTCAATAACTATAGTTTTGCAGAAAATTTTATTGATAAGGCCCTCTATCGTATGGGGCAGGTATATTTTTTGGAACAAAAGTATCAGCAGTCAGCTGATTTTTATCAACGATTATTTTCCCAATATTCTCAAAGCACCTTGGCGAAAAAGGCGCTTTTCTGGTTTGCTGAATCAAATTATAACTCAGGAAAGTATCAGGAGGCCATTCAGGGGTATCAAAAATTTTTACAAAAATATCCTACCCATGAGCAAGCATCTGAGGCCATGTATGGGCTTGGGTGGTCTTGCTGGAAAGCAAAGCAATATACTAAAGCAAAGAAATTTTTCGAACAATTACAGAAAAAATATCCTAAAAGCAGTTTAATTCCAAAGGCTATTTTAAATATAGCTGATATTGAATACCAATTGAAACATTATAAAACAGCTGCCCGTTACTATTATACTTTTCGTCTTAAGTACTCTGATAAAGCGGAAGCCAGGATTGCCGTTTATAGTGAAGGGCTTTCCTATTACCAGTTGCAGGAATATTCTAAATCAATAAATGCCTATAAAGTTTTTTTAACCAAATACTCTGATGATGATCAGTTAGCTGAATCCGTTACCTTCCAGCTCGGCTTTATGTATTTTCAATTAAGTAAGTATGTTGAATCCATTACTTATTTTGAGAAGATCATTAATAATTATAAAAAAAGTCAATATTTGCCTGAAAGTTACTATTATCTTGGTTTAGGAAGTCAAAAGGTAGGAAAAACAGAAACCGCAGAGAAATACTTTGATAAGCTTATTAAAAAATTTAAAAATAAGGCAATATCTTCAAATGCCTTACTTCATTTAGGGGCGATTTATTATCAATCACGGAGGTATTCACAGGCCCAAAAGGTTTATAAATCGGCCTCCCGTTCCAAAGAGCCTAAAATAGCCCCCGAAGCCTTTTACTGGCTGGCAGAGACCTACACGAGTCAAAAAAAATATGATGAAGCCTTACAAGCCTTTTTAAAAATTCCAGCCCAATACTCTAAATCAGCTAGTTGGATTGTAATGGCCCAATTTCGGGCTGCAAGTATTTATGAGCATCAGGGCAAAATCGCTGATGCACTCAAACTATATGAAAAAGTAAGTAAAAATGTCTCAGATAAATCTTTCCAACAATCTGCCAAAAAAAGAATAGAAAAGATACGGGCAAA
>JAUWIR010000060.1 GCA_030605265.1 Pseudomonadota bacterium
ATGTATACCCCATAGGTTCCATAACTAAAGGATTAAAGGGAGAACAATTATCGGAGATGGTTGAGCTTCGAGAGGAAGGGGCCATTGCTTTTTCCGATGACGGGAACCCTGTTATGAATGCCCTTTTAATGCGTCGTGCCTTAGAATATGCTCTCATTTTTAAGGGGTTGATCATTTCGCATTGCGAAAATTCTTTTTTGAGTGCAGACGGCGTAATCAATGAAGGATATATTTCCACCATGACCGGTCTTAAGGGAATCCCCACAGCTGCTGAAGAAATAATGGTAGCCAGAGACATTATCTTATCAAAGATGACAGGCAGCCCCATCCATATAGCCCATGTCAGCGCTGCCGGTAGTGTAGCCCTAATTCGACAAGCAAAAAAAGAGGGCGTCCCGGTTACTGCAGAAGTTACCCCCCACCATTTCAGCCTTTCTGAAAAGGAGGTTTTAGGTTTTGATACGAATACCAAAGTGAACCCGCCTCTTCGCAACCTGGAGGATATCGAGGCCCTTATTGAAGGCTTAAAAGACGACACAATTGATGTTATTACCAGCGATCACGCACCCCATACAATAGCTGAAAAGGAGCAAGAATTTAATTTAGCGCCCTTTGGTATGATAGGATTAGAAACTTTACTCCCTATTTCACTCACTTATCTTTATCATCAAAAAAAACTTAACCTGGAAACTATAATTTCTAAACTTACTTATAATCCAGCTCAAATTTTACAAATTCCAGCAGGAACTTTAACAAGAGGGGCTTCGGCGGACTTGTGCATAATAGATCCTGAAAAAAAATTCAAAGTTGATAAAGAAAGCCTTTTCTCAAAAGCAAAAAATACTCCCTTTCACGGCCGAGAGCTCATTGGAGCTCCTGTAATGACCATACGAGCAGGTAAAATCATCCATCCAAAAAGAGACCAAAATTTACTATGAAAAAAAAAGCAAGCTACTTGTTGGGCAAAAAAAAGGAAATACCCTTTCTAATTTTTCTGTTTTCTCTCTTCTTTCTTTTTTCTTCTTTTCCTATTTCTTGTCGTTCTAAAAAGGCCACTTCACCCTCTTTATTTACTATCGGATTAGAGGGAAATCCAACAAACTTAGACCCCCGATTGGCCACAGATGCCTATTCAGCGCGAGCTATTCAAATTATGTATAATGGATTATTAAACCTAAATCCTGAATCTACCTTAACCGGTGATTTGGCAGAACGTTGGGAAATGCCGGATGATAAAACATATATTTTTTATTTGCGAAAAGGAGTAACCTTTCATGACGGCTCTCAGTTCACTGCAGAGGATGTAAAATATACCTTTGAAAGCTTACTTGATACGAATTTTCCCTCTCCTTTAAAAGAGTCTTATACACATATTAAGGCTATTGATATTCTTGATCCCTATATTGTAAAATTTCAACTCAAGAAAACTTTTTCCCCTTTTTTAGTTAATATGACTATGGGGATAATCCCAAAAAGTTTAAAAGAAAAACCCTCTCATAATCTGTCGAACAAACCAATAGGGACCGGCCCTTTTCAACTTGTTGAATGGATACAAGATGAATCATTAACGTTTCGTGCTTTTCCAAATTATTTTGAGGGAAAAGCCAAGGTAGAAGAGTTAGCCTTCCGGATAATTCCTGATGAAACCATCCGGCTTTTAGAATTTAAAAAGGGGAATGTAACCCTTTTGCAAAATAACCTATCCGTAGATGCCATTGCTTCTTTAAAAAATAATCAAAATATTAAAATAATTCAAAAGAGAGGGACAAACTATTCCTATCTTGGCTTCAATTTAACAGACCCTATCTTAAAGAATCGATCCATTAGGGAAGCAATTGCCAAAGCTATAGATCGAGAGGCCATAATTACCCATTTGCTTGGTAATCTGGCTGAAAAAGCCACCGGGGTCCTTTCCCCTGATAATTGGGCATATGAGCCTCAAGTAGCTACCTATGAATACAATCCAACTGAAGCAAAAAGACTTCTTGACGAGGAGGGATATCCTGATCCTGATGGATCGGGCCCACAAAAAAGATTCTCTTTACTTTATAAAACCTCTCAAAACGAATTAAGTAAACGGATTGCCGAGGTTATTCAGCAACAGCTGGATGAAATTGGCATTGAGGTTGAGATTAGAAGCTATGAATGGGGGACCTTTTTCTCTGATATTAAGTCCGGTAATTTCCAACTTTATTCATTGCAATGGGTAGGAGTTATAGAACCTGATATTTATTATTATTTATTTCACTCTTCCAGCATTCCCCCCAATGGCGCAAATCGAGGCAAATATATTAATCCGGACTTAGATGAGCTTTTAGAGGAGGGGAGAAAAACATTAGACCCGGAAAAGAGAAAAAAAATCTATAGCCTAGTTCAAAAAATTATTGCTTTTGATATTCCCTATATCAGTTTATGGTATCAAACGAATATTGTGATTATGGATAGCAGAGTAAACGGCTTTATTCCCTATCCGGCAGGGGATTTTACTTCATTAAAAAATGTCTTCTTGTCCCCCCCATCCCCATCTTAATCAGTAAGAGTTTAAAGTTCAGGGTTCAGAGTTGCTTTTGTTTCATTGCCCTTGCGCGGTAAGCATTTATACGTAAATAAGGGCATCCTTCACTAAAACGGAAAGGCATGGCTTAAAACTTATGTTCTCGCAAAGGCGCAAAGTGTTTTATAAGCTTTTAACTTTGCGCCCTTTGCGAGAGATAATTTAATTATGATAACAAATTTGAACCATGCCCCACTTATTATGAACCTGGTAAATTTTTGGACTTTAATCATGGGAACCATAAGCCTAAACCTTGAACCATAAGCCTAAACCTTTGAACCCTAAACTATGAACTTTTGAACTCTGAACTCAGAACCCTGAACTCTGAACCTCCAAATCATGAATCAGCATAGAGGATCTTTACCTGGTAAGCAGATAACTCAATTTTCAAAGGCTCAGGAACATTCTTTGAGGCATTACAAATGGAAATATCTTCTACTTTTTTATTTGTATTAAGGAACCTTTTTGGACTGGCAATAAAAATTCTTTGTTTATCAGGGGTTTTATTAACAATTATAGCTGCTTTTTCTTGATTACCTGGAGAAAATTTTTTCAAAACTAATACAGAGGGTTTGGAAAGAGGAGATAAATACTGCTCACCTTCCTCATTGAAAATTTTATAGCGATCTTTTAAAGCATTACATTGAGCAATAAAATCAACCAAATCAAAGGATTTATCCTCCCAATCCCGGGGAACTGTTTTAACTACATGCAAGGATTTTTGGAAGCCGTATTCATACCCAATAGGCATCATAACCCCTTTGGAAAATAGAGAGGCAAAAAGATAACGCATTTTACATAGCTCCCTATTCCCATGACACTCAAAACTAAGCCTCACAGTATCATGAGTTTCAGGAAAACTAATTGAATCAGCATATTGTCTGGCAACTTCATTTTGCCTTAAACACCAATCCGAAGAAAGATCCCACCATTTGGAACTGTTGTAAATATAGTCAAATCCGCATTGAGCAGTTCGAATAGTCTCCTCTTCCGAACACCCCAAAGTTTCAGCTAAGAACAAAACTTCCTTATTCCTCTTTTTGGCCCTTTGAATCAGGTATTCCCACAATCCAGTGATGACTTTATATGCAGCATCACAGCGAAATCCACCAATCCCCATATCCATATATTTTTTTATTAATCGATCCCAAAATAACCATAACCCATTTTTCCGGCCACGGCCGGCATTATCAACCTCAACTAAATCCTTCCAGATAGTGACCTTTCCGCCATTTCCCGGATCAATACAAAAGGGATGTATTAAATGATTATTCTCATCATACTTAAACCATTCAGGGTGTAATTTTATCAAATCACTATCTGTGGCAGTATGATTTATCACTAGATCTATGACGATGCGCAAATCATTTTTTTTCGCTTTAATGACAAAATCACTAAACTCTCTCCATCCAATGTTACCATTAGATAAAAAAGCCGGGTCAATTTTATTATAATTTTTAATGGAATATAAACTTCCTGAAGCGCCGGTAAGATGAAAAGGATTGATAAAAAGAGAATTAAAGCCCATTTTTTTTATCCGTGGAATATGATCGCACCATTTGGATATTGGGCCTACAAGTCTTGGAAATAAATTGTAAATTCTCACCCCGGTGGTAATTTGCTCAGTGCAAATAGACACTTAATTGTTCCCCCCCTTATTGCATAAACGCTATTTTAAATACAAAATGCTCTTCTCAAGTGACCGATTGTAGATCGGTTGGTTTTCCAAACCTGCATTTCTAATTTTTCACTTTTCATTTCTTGCTTTATTATTTTCATTTTAGCGCCTGAACCAATTTATCGAATTCTGATAATTCATTTTTTTTATTTCTCATTTTGCATTTTTCACTTTTCATTAAAAGTTCCGAGACTGTTTTATAAAAAAGTGTACCATTAATTCAAAAAACAACAAGGGTTATAAAACCAAGGTCCCTTCCATTTTACATTTTACTTATGGTTTTTCCAATACTTATTAGAAATTGGCATTCGGCGGTCCTTACCAAAAGCCCGAGGTGTTATTTTTATTCCAGGTGGTGATTGACGGCGTTTATATTCATTTCTATCAACCATGGTAATTACTTTTTTTACCGTTTTGGAATCAAACCCGGCTGCGACAATTTGTGAAAAAGATTCATCCTTTTCCACATACCGTTTTAAGATAGCATCTAATATGGCATAGGGAGGGAGTAAATCTTGGTCTTTCTGATCCGGAGCTAATTCTGCAGAGGGAGCTCTATCAATGATGGTCTTTGGAATCAAATCAAATCCTGCCTTTTTATTCCTGTATCTGGACAGATAGTAGACAACTGTTTTAGGCACATCTTTTATTGCAGCAAAACCTCCAGCCATATCCCCGTAAAGGGTACAATACCCAACACTTGTTTCACTCTTATTCCCAGTTGTTAAAATTAACCACCCAAATTTATTTGATAGGGACATCAATAAATTCCCGCGTATTCTTGCCTGTAGATTCTCCTCTGTAATATCAGGAGGATAATCGTTAAAAATTCTTTTTAAGCTATTCATATAACTATGATATATATCAATTATAGAAATTTGTAAAAAATGTATTTGTAAATTTAGAGCTAATCGCTTGGCGTCCTCCTGAGTTTCCTTAGAAGAAAATTGCGATGGCATAATCACTCCGACTACATTCTCAGCTCCCAAAGCATCAACTGCCAAAGTAGCTGTAAGTGCGGAATCAATTCCCCCACTTAAGCCTATGGCCACCTTAGAAAATCCATTTTTCTTAACATAATCGGAAATCCCTAATATTAAGGCTTTGGTTATCTCTGTTAAAGGCGATAATCGGGATCTGATGTAGAAAGCCTTTGGGTTTGTTTTTTGACGAAAAGAAGAAGTTAAAAAAACTTTTTTAACAGGATAGCGCACATGGCTTATTTCCTGTTGTTTTCCTTCTTTTATGTTTCCTCTTAATGCAGAAAAGGACTCTAATGATAAATCTATTAATAACAGGTCCTCTTCAAAAGTCTTGCCCCTGGCCAATAGGCTTCCTTTAGAATCAAATAGTAAACTTTGACCATCAAAAACAAGCTCATCCTGTCCTCCGACCAAGTTATTCCAAGCCAAAAAAATTCGGTTCTCTATTGCCCATTTTTTAAACAATTGTTCACGCAATCGCCCTTTGCCTGTATGATATGGTGAAGCCGAAATATTAAGGACTATTTGCGCCCCTTGCCTGCTCAACTCCTGGATAACATCAGGGTACCAAATATCTTCACAAATTGTTATTCCTAAGCCAATCCCCCCAAAATTGACCAAACAACAATGATCCCCCGGTGTAAAATAGCGTCTTTCATCAAAAACCCCATAATTTGGGAGATGAATTTTTCTATATAGAGCTTTTATTTCCTTGTGCTGAAGAAAAGCTGCAGCATTATATATTCTACTATCACTATCTTTAGCAGCAAACCCTATGCATACCAAAGAGGAATTTACCGCCCCACGAATTTCCTCAAGTACTTTTATATTATCCTCTATAAATGAGGGTTTAAGTAATAAATCCTCCGGGGGATAACCGCATATACATAATTCAGGAAAAATTATTACATCAGCCTGAGCTTTCTCTGACAGTTGCAAATAATCAAGAATTTTTTTCTTATTCCCTTCAAAATCTCCAACCATAACATTAATCTGTGCCATGGCCAATCGTAAATAGGACATCTTTTCCCCCAATTAAAATTCCTCATTTAATTTGGATAATTCTACTCTGTATTTCTCAGGTGAGCAAGATATTTTTCCTTTAGTGTATTGAAGATAAGTAACCTTATAATTATAAAATTATCCGAGCAAAAATTATGCCGAAAACTCACCTTCTCTTTCCCCTACCCTTTTACAAATTCCCAATCCTCTGGTAAAATTAAGGGCAGTTTTTGTTAAAAACTATTTTCTAAACTTAAAAGGAGACATTGATGTCAAAACGCAAGGAAAAAAGCTTTTTTTGTAATGTTGTTTCAGAAGAAGTAAAAATATCGTTAAAAACAGTATCATCCCTTAGCTATAATTTTGATAATAAATTATATGTTCAATGCAACCAACCGGAGTGCCAATATTCAGATGAAAATGTCCCGCCGTGTCCTTTGACTTTAGACCTTTTCGCCGATGAAATTGCTGAAAGGGAGGAGAGAAGAAAAGCTAAAAAAAACGAGGCTTCTTCTTAACGGCATTAACAACGCTCTAAAAATGAAATAGTAAATAAACTATAAAGGCATTCTTTCTCTAGTAAAAAATATTCCCACCTTTTCAAACCATTTCTTACGAAAAAAAAATCCTGAAATTAAATTTATAAAAAAGTATTTTTTTGTTGTAAAATAATTATGATTATATTATATTAATATGCTTGAAAAAATTATACTCACAAGAGCAAAGGTACAGCTTTTATGAAAGAAAAAAATTTAACTGAGGAAAAAATTCTCATTATCGATGATGAACCGGAAATACTCAGTGCTTTATCACAAATCCTCCAAGAAGAAGGTTACTTAATTAATACGGCAAATTGCGGTTATGCCGGTCTTAAAATAATAAACAATATCAATCCTGACCTCGTTCTTCTGGATATAAAAATGCCTGGTATCAGTGGATTTGAGACAATGCAAAAAATTAAAGAACACGATCCGAATATTATTATTTTCTTTATGACTGCATATTCTGATGTACAAGATGCCGTCAAGGCAATCAAAGAAGGAGCCTATGATTACTTTTCTAAACCTTTACATATTAAAGAAACCAAGAAAAAACTAAAAAGGGCCTTAAAAGAAAAAAAGTTAAAAGAAGACCTATTGACATTGAAAAAAAAATATCTTCGAAATTCAAACTTCTCAAATATTCTTACAGTGTCAGAAAAAATGATCAAAATTTTTCACCATTTAGAAAAAGTAGCTCCTACGGAAATTTCAATTTTAATTACAGGGGAGAGTGGGACAGGAAAGGAACTCATTGCCAGGGCAATACATGAAAATAGCCATCGCAGCAACGGTCCTTTTATCCCTATAGATTGTGCCGCCATTCCGGAAAATCTTTTCGAAAGCGAAATTTTTGGCCATGAGGAGGGCGCTTTTACAAGTGCAAATCGGAAGAAAAAAGGATTATTTAATATGGCCCATAGCGGAACTCTATTCTTAGATGAAATTGGCAATCTTCAGCCAATAAGTCAACCGAAACTGTTACGGGCAATTCAAGAAAGAAAAATTAAATGTGTGGGAGGAGAAAAGTTAATCGATGTAGACGTTCGGGTTATTGCTGCAACGAACCTCGATCTTCACCAGGCCATGGAAAAATGCGATTTTCGTGAAGAACTATTTTATCGAATCAATCAATTTAATATACATTTGCCGCCATTGCGGGAAAGAAAAGAAGATATCATTTTATTGGCCAACCATTTTTTAGAAAAAACAACCGAAAAAAATAATTTACAGCCCCAATCTTTCTCTCCTGAAGCGGTTGAGATGCTTTTAGATTATTATTGGCCCGGTAATATTCGAGAATTAGAAAACGTTATCCATGGCTCCTCAGTCCTTGCCAAGGATATTATCAAACCTGAACACATTAATTTACGAACAAAAAATATCTTATTTTCCAAAATACATATATCTATAGATCTTCCTGTTCCACTGCCTTTAAAAAAAGTTATCCAAACTACTGTTACACAAGTAGAGAAAAAATACCTTCAAAATATTTTATTGAAAACAGGGTATAGAAAAAATGAAACAAGCAAACAGCTGGGGATAGGTTTAAAAACCTTGTATAGCAAACTCAATAAATACAATCTCGACCTTACATCCATTACACCGGATAAAAACAAAAAAGAAACAATTACTTTCTCTGCAGGAATGACTCTTCAAGAAGCATCTTCCCTAGTGCTCTGGAAACTGGAACGATGGGCAATTATTAAAGCGCTTAGGTCAACTGGAGGCAAAAAGTATTTAGCTTCCAAAAAATTAAAAATAGACTATAAAACCTTATGGATGAAATCTAATCACTATAAAATTGATAATGAAGCGATCTATGAGGAAAAAATTCCTGAACATTTTTTAAATATTGATCTGTGTGGTGAATTAGATTTAATTAAAATTCGTAAAAGCGCCTTGGCTACAATGGAAAAAGAACTAATAAAAAAAACTATTGAGAAAACAAATGGGCATAAAACCGAAGCAGCAAAAATGCTTAATATTGATTATAAAACTCTTTATAATAAAATGATTCAGCATAATCTTTTCAACCTGCTATAAGTAGACATATGAAAAATAATTAACTATCCAGACCATAAGTGTTCTTAGATCCGAAAAAACTGTTTAAGACCTTATGAACTATATTTGTTATCAATTCAACAACTTCATGCTTTTTCAATCTATTTTCCCACTGTTTGTTCCCCTCAAAAGTATACATCTTATTCAAATCAAGCCATACTTCTTGGCCCAATGAGTAAATCACTTCATCGATCTGTTGCTCCATTTCTTCTTTTTTTAAGTGCCCTTTACATTTACCATAATTGAAACACTTTGAAACCCGACCTAATGCATCAGGAAGTAAAAATTTTATCATTTCATAATTTGTTTTACCCATGGCCCCTTCATCCTCCTTTAATTCATTTTTCATTCAAATCAAATAGACATATTAAATAGACAATTAAATGAAGCATTTATCTCAAAAAGATGAAGGCTAAATTTTGAAAATAGAACAGAAAGAAGAATAAATAAGGTGGAAAAAATAAGTGGAAGGGAAACAGGCTTCAATTCAAGCAATTCTAATTATGAAACCTATATCTAAAAAAATTATAATTTACCGCAGAATTTTCTTACTCTCTGCGAATTCTGCTCTCTCTGCGGTGAAGAATTTTTCAAAATCATCAAAAATGAAATCCGGTTAACATCCCAAAATGAAGGCCCCCTGCTTTTTTTCGCTCATCAAAAAGAAGTACCCTTGCATTTGAATAGTTAAGATAGAACCCGATATTTATTTCATTCCGTAAAATAATATAGCATCCGCCACCCACAAAAAACCCCGCTGTATTGCTGCTCTCCTCATTTTTGGTGATGTTGCAACTATCAGAAGAAATAGATTGCTCCGCCCTGATATAGGTAATTCCAGAGCTTACAAAAGGCCGTGTTCTAACATGTTGAAACTCAAAAATTTTTTTTACTCCTACCTGAATTTCTTGCGTCTTCCCATTATCAAAAGGGACCCCACTGGAATCCTCCTCTGAAATAAAATAAGTTAAAAGCAAACTCAAAGGCCACCTTTTCTCTTTAAAGTCAAACTCGACCCCATATTCTTTTTGTTTTTCTACAGGGAACCAATCATTCCTATGTAATTTTTTTTGTCCAAAAAAAACATTTATATTCCCTGAATAAATATCTTTCAATTGATCAAAGGAACCCGCTTGTCGTCCATCGGTACTTGCCCTATTATTTACTGTACCCTCCTGTCGAACTCTATTCAGGGGATTTTCTAAAAACTCTTTGCGTCTATTTTCAGCAGCTCCGACTGTTGAAAGTGAAAAACCGATAATGACTATTAACAACAATAGAAAAACTTTATTGGAAGACATGCACGGATCCTTTCTTTTTTCTATTTTACTTAAAAAACGGAAAAAAATCCAGTAAAAATAAATTTCTGATTTTTCCAAAAAATTACTGGTCCTCGTTACATTCTTTTTCAATAGCCTCCTTTTGCTCTTCTAATTCCGTCCAACGATCTGTCAGCCATTCATTTTGGGCTTCAAGCTCTTTATATTCCTTTAACTTTTTAGTAAAACCCTCTGTCTCATAAAAACCGGGATCTGTAAATAATTTATTTAATTGATCCATTCTTTCTAAGATGGAATTCAACTCCTTTTGTATCCCTTCCGATTCTTTCTGTATAGGATTTAATCTCCTGTATTTTTCATTTCTTTTTTCTGCTTCTTTGCGTTTCTGTTCACGACTTTTTACCAGACCAGGTTTCGCAGGAGAGATTCTTTCTGTTGCACTGATTTTTTTCCGATCTTGCATTTGGAGCTGATATTCATCATAATTTCCTAGGAAGGTCTCCAACTGACCATTTTCTATTCGAATAATATGATTAGCCAACTGATTAATAAAAAGTCTATCATGAGAGATCATGCAAATAGTACCTTGATATTGAGAGAGAGCATCCTGCAAACAATCCCGTGAGGGAATATCCAGATGATTGGTGGGCTCATCCAACAACAAAAAATTTGGACTGGAGATGATCATCTTAGCCAATACTAAACGATTTTTTTCCCCTCCACTTAAAACCGACACCTTTTTAAAAACATCATCCCCCATGAATAAAAAAGCCCCTAAAAATGATCGGGAGGAGATGCCTGCATTTTGATCAAGGCAGGGATCAATTTCCTCTAAAACAGTTAATTCAGGATTGAGGATCTCCAACTGATGCTGAGCAAAATAAGCCCTGGAAACATTATGCCCCAGGCTTACCTCTCCCCTGTCTATATCCAGCACTCCAGCCATAATTTTCAGCAAGGTTGATTTACCGGAGCCATTGGGACCAACCAGCGCTATCCTGTCACCGCGTTTGATGGTCAAATTTAATCCTTTATATACTACTTTTCTTTCATACCCTTTTTCTATATTCTTCAAATCAAGGACTATCTTTCCTGATCTGGGAGGAGAAGGAATTTTAATGGAGAATCGACTTGCCTCTTGGTCAAGTTGAACCTTCTCCATTTTATTTAAACTTTTTACTCTACTTTGCACTTGACGAGCTTTGCTCGCTTTATAGCGGAATTTCTCAATAAAACGTTCAGTTGCCTCAATCTTTCTTTGTTGGTTTTTGTATGATGCTTTGGAGATTTCATCCCTTACCTTTTTTTGCTCAATAAAATCATCATAGTTCCCTTTGTATTGGTTTAACAGTTGCTGATCGATCTCTACAATACGAGTAACAGTACGATTGAGAAATTTCCTATCATGAGATATGATGATTACCGATCCTTGATAGGCTCTGATGAATTCCTCCAACCAAAGGACAGATTCAAGGTCCAAATGATTGGTAGGCTCATCCAGTAGCAGCAAATCTGGCTCTTGAAGGAGCAATTTAGCCAAACAAATGCGCATTCGCCACCCACCACTAAACTCACGGAGGGCCCGATTTAGATCCTCCTCACCAAACCCCAATCCAAAAAGAATTCGTTTCGCTTGGTATTCAAGATCATACCCTCCTCGCGATTCAAATTCTGTCTGATGCTCCCCCAAGTGCTGCATAATGGTTTGAATTTTCTCAGGATTTTCTTCCTGAGAAACCTCTGCCTGCAAAAACAGTATCCGTTCTTTAAGGCGGGTTAAGGTAGGACATTTATTAACCATTTCCTCTATCAATGTACAGGAAAGATTTCCTTCCTCTTCTTCTTGTTTCAGACAGCCCACCACCATATTTTTATTCTTCTCTATCAGTCCGTTATCAGGGGATTGCTCCCCCAAGATTAAGGAAAAAAGAGTACTCTTTCCCGATCCGTTTGGTCCGATTAAACCAATACGATCACTAAGGTGGACCTGAAAATCCGCTTCACCAAATAAAACCTTTTTGCCGAACTGTTTCGATACTTTTTGTAGGGAAATCATTATTTATACAATGGTAAAAAGTAAAATAGAGTCATGTAAGTAATTTTTTAACTATTGTATTGAAAGAAAGAGTTTTCGTCAACCTAACAGAATCAGCAATTCTGTTAAAACCCAAGTATTAAAAAAATATAATTCACCGCAGAGAACGCAGAGAACGCTGAGTTTTTCTGTTGTTATCTCTGGGAACTCTGCGTTCTGTGCGGTGTACAATTGTTACCTTGATCCTAATCATGTCAAATAGAGAATTGCGGGGCAAAACAACCATCCTCTTGAATCTTATGCAAAAAGAGGATAAGATAAAAATCTATGGAAATAAAAATTGCTAAAACAGCGGGCTTTTGTACCGGGGTC
>JAUWIR010000346.1 GCA_030605265.1 Pseudomonadota bacterium
ATAGTAATCCGGCCGCTGTGGCCAAGCAAATGGCTGCCAAACATAGATTTGAAGCGGATCATATATATCAGTATGCTCTTAAGGGGTACTCTGCAGTTATCCCAAATTCTGCTGTGGAAAAGATCATGAGTGATCCCAGGGTAAAATCTCTTGAGCCTGACACTATTCATTATGCTATTGGAAAAAGATCTCCTGATCCTTCAGAAGAGAATACAATGCAAGAGGTCGTCCCTACAGGGGTAAAACGAATTGGCGCTTATCCTTGTGTTATACCTGGAGCAGTGGATGTTGATGTTGCCATTATTGACACCGGCATAGACTTGGACCATCCCGACTTACATGTTGTATCTGCAGTCTCTTTTGTTTCCGGAAGGGTCATTTCCGGTGATGATGACAATGGTCACGGCACCCATGTGGCCGGTATTATTGCTGCCAAGGATAATGATATCGGAGTTGTGGGGGTTGTCCCGGGAGCGCGACTTCATGCAGTAAAAGTATTGAATAAGGGCGGAAGGGGGTTTCTTTCCAGCATCATTGCAGGGGTGGATTATGTAACTGCCCATGCAGATGTTATTGAGGTGGCCAATATGAGTATTGGCGGCGTTGGCTATTCCAGTGCCTATAGAGAGGCCATCCAGGAGAGTGTCAATAGCGGGGTAGTTTACGTGGTGGCAGCCGGCAATGAGGGAAAAGATGTGTACGGTGCAGACGGCATCTTGGGCACTTCTGATGATTATACTCCGGTAGCCTTCCCGGAAGTTATTACTGTTTCAGCCATGACTGATACTGACGGTCAGGCCGGCGGCCTGGGCGATCCATCCATATATGGTGAGCTTGATGATACTCTGGCGCATTTCAGTAATTTCAGTACTACAGTAACTCCGGAAAACCCGGTTAACTCCTTTGGAGCTGCTATCGATCTAGCCGCCCCTGGCGTGGATATTTATTCTACCTATAAGGATGGCGGGTATGCCAAAATGAGCGGAACAAGTATGGCCTCTCCGCATGTGGCAGGGTGCATAGCCCTTTACCTGGCCAAATACGGTTATGGTGATGATGACTTGATTACTGCCGAGGATATAAAAGAATTTCGACAATACCTGATTGATGGAGCTGAAATGCAATCTTTCTGGGGGGTAGTAAATACCCTTGATCCTGACACTAAAAAAGAAGGTCCGGTAAAAGCTGGGGCTATATAACTCATTATATAGTATGAATTTTTCTTTAATTTATGCAGTTTGCTAAGACGGTTTTAATAGACAGGATTTACAGGATCGGACAGAACAAGAAAAAGAAAAATCCTGTTGAATCCTGTTAATCCTGTCTGATTATTGGATTTGATATCTTCTTACTTATCCTGATTTAGCTCCTGATGGACACGAGAATAGGTCCATCAGGCCCATCCGGAGCAATTTTTCAAGGGTAACATTTTTCACCATCTCTTATATGGAGAATATTTATTTGCCATATTGAAATAATGTAATTATAATTTAGAAAATTTATTATTACAGGTTGTAATAGGGGTAAGGGGAAAATGCTTTTGATTAGCCAAGGAAAGGGGATAAAATGAAGGATTTAAAAACAGATAAAACTATAAGATTGAATGAATTAAAAGAGCTAATCAATAACTTTTGTGAAAAACATTTAAATGAGGAATTCAAAGGCTATGCCCAAAAATTATGTGAGACACTAGGGAGAAAACGAAAAATCGATATTATTCGAGGGAAGAAAGAAATCTGGGCAGCTTCAATCCTCTATGTCATTGCCCGCCTTAATTTTCTCTTTGACAAGGAAAATAAGAATAATCTTACAGCTGATATAATAGTTGATTTCTTTGAAGTAAAAAAATCAACTATTGGCACGAAAGCTACGCAAATCGAAAAGGCTTGTAATTTGGGACTGGGGGCTGAGGGGTATTGTACTAGTGAAATAACTGATTCTTTTACCTATTATAAAACACCGGAGGGATTTATTCTTCCTAAAAGTATGTTCAGGATTGAAGAGGTTTCCTTTCAAGATGTGAATAAAAATGAGCAAGCTATGGATGGAGACGAGGATGAGGAACTTGATAAGATTATTGATGAATGTCTAAAAGAAAAGGGGCCGGAAATAGCTGAAAAAATTGTTCAAAAAACTGAAGAGACAAAGAAGAAGTCTTCGGAAAATAAAAAAAAGGGCTATCGACAATTAAGTTTATTTGATTGATAATAATAAGATAAAAATTTTATACCCAAAAAGCACTAGAATTGAGATCCTAATGGGATACTAAAAGGCATTACTTTGATGAATAAATTTTTTACCAATGATAACCAATTATTAGAATGGGTGGGAGCTGCCGAAAATATAAGAAAAGATTTCGGTATTAATAAAGCCCTTGGTTATCTTATTGGAGAAAAATTTTATTCAATCATAAAGCTTATCTATTGTTGTCAAAAATTAATAACTTCTATTGAGGAGCAAAGAAAAAAGCCCAATTACCATCCCATACAAGAAGAGGGCGTGGGAGAAAATAAATCTGTTATCAATTTGGACGAGATCTATGAGGAGCAATTGAAAAGAATAGAAATTGCCAGAGATGTTTTAATTGAGTTTGCCAATTTGACGAAAAAATCTTTTAAGCAAAGGGAAATAAAAAAATATTTTGATTCAAATCCAAGATTTGGTCTATTTGGGCATACCTTATCTGAAAAAGAGCATGAATTTTTGGTAGAAAAAGGAGCAGTTGAACATTCTCTTGAAACCGAGCTGGAAGATGCCTTTATCTATGGAGAAATGAGAAATTATTTATTGTCGGAACCGGGCCATCAACTATGAAAATTGAAGGCAGCGCCCCTCTTATTAATCAGGCACAGGGTATTCTAAAAAAAACCTTTGGGTTTGATTGCTTTCGTCCCCTTCAAAAAGAGATCATTCACAATATTCTCAAAAAAAATGACACCTTGGTCATCATGCCGACAGGAGGAGGGAAATCACTTTGTTATCAGGTCCCGGCGATTATTTTTCAAGGTCTGACCATAGTAGTCTCTCCTTTAATTTCCCTGATGAAAGATCAGGTTGAGCAATTGAGGGAGAATGGCGTTAAAGCGGTATCCTTAAATAGTTCACTATCCTATGAGCAATATCGAAATACTGTAGCCGGCATAATGAAGAAGGAGGTCAAATTACTTTACCTTGCCCCTGAAACATTGTTTAAAGAAAAAACGCTGGCCCTGCTTTCATCACTGAAGGTTGATTGCTTAACCATTGATGAGGCCCACTGTATCTCTGAATGGGGGCATGATTTTCGCCCTGAATATCGCAAGATCATTGAAATCAGACATAAAATTCCCTCGGCAGTATGTATTGCTCTCACGGCAACAGCCACTCCGCAGGTCAGGAAAGATATCAAAGACATCCTCAGTTTTAATCAGGCAAATGAATTTATCGCCAGTTTTAACCGGGAAAATTTGTTTCTCCAGGTCCTGCCGAAAGATGATCCTTTTTCGCAGTCACTGCAATTTCTGAAAAAATTCCCTAACCAATCGGGTATTATTTACTGCTTTTCCCGCAAACAGGTAGATGAGCTATACCAGGCGCTGCAAGATGAAGGGTTTTCCGTCAGACCCTATCATGCGGGGTTATCGGAAAAGGAGCGCACCCAAAACCAGGAATTGTTTATTAGAGATGATGTGCAGATTATTGTGGCCACGATTGCCTTTGGCATGGGCATTAATAAGCCGAATATCCGTTTTATTATTCATTATGATCTTCCCAAAAATATTGAAACCTATTATCAGGAAATCGGCAGAGCAGGGCGCGATGGTTTAAAGGCCCATTGCCTGTTATTGTTCAGTTATGGGGACATACAAAAAATTAAATATTTCATCACCCAGAAAAGCGAGCAGGAACAAAGGGTTGCCAATCTTCATTTGAGCGCTTTATTACGCTTTATTGAAACTGATACCTGTCGTCGTCTTCCCTTGATTACCTATTTTGGCGAAGATTATGCTGTCCCAAAATGTAATGCCTGCGATAATTGCCTGGAAGAAAAAAAGGAGCTTATAGATATCACCATCCCGGCCCAGAAATTTCTCTCCTGTGTAAAGAGGACTGGGGAGAGGTTTGGTACAAATCATATTATTGACGTTTTACGAGGCTCGCAATCTCAAAAGATATTGAAATTCAATCATCAGAAATTATCAACTTACGGCATTGGCAAGGATTTTTCCAAAAAGCAGTGGTTCCATCTGTCAAGGCAATTTATTCAAAGGGGATTGATGACTCAGGATATGGAATTCGGTAGTTTAAAACTCACCCCAAAAGCCTATGAGGTATTTAAGGGCACGGAAAAAGTCTTGGGGAAAATTGAGCAAAAGCAAGAGGAGTATTTTCAGAGGAAAGAAGATAGTTTCGAATATGACCAGGGGTTGTTTCACTTATTGAGGGGGAAACGAAAAGAATTGGCTGATAGTGCCAATGTCCCTCCCTATGTGGTTTTTCCTGATAAGACCCTTATTGAAATGGCTTTCTTTTTCCCACAATCCAAGGGGAGCTTATTGAATCTTTATGGGGTTGGCTTAGCAAAATTTGAAAAATATGGTAATATTTTCTTGAATATCATTAAGCAGTATTGCCAAGAACATCACCTTCAAGAGAAACCAAGGCGGATGATTTCACGGCCAAGGCCCATGACTCAAGAACAATCAAACCGGCTAGCAAACCCTTCAATAATAAACAGTTCAAAACCGGTATCAAAACGAAAACATGTCCTTGTGGGCGAAGCTTACTACGAGGGGGCCTCGATTGAAGGAATTATGACAAAATTCGGCATTAAGCTGGATACTGTTTTAAACCATTTATCTAAGTATTTGCAGGAAGGCCACCAAATACGATCTGATGAGCTTCTGAAGCTGTCAACCTTGCCGGCAGAACAAAAAAATCTTGTGCTAAAAACAATTGATCAAATCGGCACAGGATTTTTAAAGCCTATCTTTGAGGCGTTAAAAGGGGAAATCGATTATACCGAAATCAAGATACTTCATCTGTATTATCTAAGCACTCACAGGGAAATGATGAAAGATGAAGTATAAGGATGAAGTATGATTTATGACGGATGATTTATGACGGATGATTTATGACGGATGAAGTATGAAGGATAAATAGTATAGGGTTCTGCTAGGGTTCTGCTTTTCACTAATTCAATTGTTGATCTATACATTTTTTTTAAAGCGAAATTAAATATTCTCGGGGAGGGGAATAGAGAGTTCCTGCCCATAATCAAAAAAGCGAGTAATGTTTTTTAGATTTCCTTCGAGCTTTTTACCCATGATTTCAACGGCCAGATTGGCGGTTATTTTCGATTGAATGACCCTATAACTGTTTTTATCAATCCAATAAGCAAGCTTGATGTCACGGAAATCCTCAGAAAAGGTGAAGGGGAGCCCTTTAAACCCACCAATTTTTTGGTG
>JAUWIR010000516.1 GCA_030605265.1 Pseudomonadota bacterium
AGGGGAGCAACTTTTCTTTAAAAGATACTCTGCTTCAATTCAATAAACTGCGAGCCAGTCAAATAAAGGGTGAATTAGTGCTCGAGGTAATAAAATGCCGGGGGAATTCAATAATAGATATGAGTTTTCTGGGAAAGAAAGAAAAATACTATAGCATGGGTGAAGAGAATCAATTCCGCTTGGCAGAAAACAGAAATTCAGAAATCTTCTATTTTTTTCTAAAAGAGGAATTCAGGGGAAAGCTTATCTTTAATGATACCTTAAGTATTGATTTCAATTCACTATGCATCCAGGAAAACCTCCACGACAAAGATAAAAACATTTATCGCTGTTCCTTACCCATTAATACTATTGTGACCCTCAATGATGGCTTTTATGATTACTATTTAAGAATTGCCATACTCGACCAAGAGTCCCAAATGAATGAATGTATTGAACAAATTACCAAGGCAACTAAAAAAAAGACTTTCTTTTTGAAAAATTTATTAAAATCTATTTTCCTTCATAGTCTCATTTTTCTCTTTGCCAACGCTTTGATTATTTTTCTTCCATATTTTTTCTATTAATTCAAATTAAGCTGATGAGCAGTAAAGCAGTAAAGCTGATAAGCCGCATAAATAAAATAAAACACACATGAAGACAAAGCGGCGCAACGGATAATGAAAATTATAGGATATCAGTCCTGCTTTTAATTTATAAGGAAGGCAGTATCTTATAGAATCAAATCATTATACAGGGAAGATTCTTCCGGAGGGGATGACTTTCTTTTTTCCGGAAGCTAACAGAATAAGGCCCCCATCATCATCAAGGCCCAATACCCTGGCCTCAAACAGTTCTGATCCACGATGATCATCAACCCGTACCTTTTCACCAATAAAAGCAAGATAAGGCTCAATATTGAAAATAAACTTCTTATAGGAAGTATGATAAATAATTTCGTTGTATACTTCCGAGCCTCTTTTGATTATTTGTTGCCAGAGGGAAAGCGGTCTTAATTGAAAACCAGCTGATTTAAAAGAAATTGCAGGAAGAGCAAAAGGATCATTGAGCTGATGATCCGGAGGGCTGCTCAACAGATTAATACCAATTCCAGCCATAAGGGTTTTATTTTTTCCCTCAATTAATATCCCCCCGACCTTTTTCCCGGCTACAATTAAATCGTTTGGCCATTTAAGGGTTATATTGATGCCAATATCCTTTATGCTTTGTATAATGCAATACCCCACGACAAGGGATAACATCTTCAACCATGAAGTTGGAGGATAGGGAAGATACCAGGCGGCATAAAGATTTCCTGATGGAGAATGCCAGAAGCGTTGAAATTGCCCCCTGCCTGCCCACTGACTTTCAGCTAATATTGAACTGCCTGGCCAAAAAAATCCCGATCGATATAAGATCCAGGCTAAATCAAGACTGGAAGAGCAAGGTCCGGTAATAATAATAGAAGAACCCTCATGGTGTTTCCCTGATATCCATCCCGAACTCTTGTTCAGGAAAGAAATAGTATGCCAGGGCCCCAGTTTTATACTATCCTCTTTTTTCAGGATATTTGAGGTGAGAGGAGTGATCCCCTTTACTAATCCTTCTTTATCAGTTCCCCAGAGTAAAACACCAGACATAAAAGCCTTTTTTCACATCAATTTTATCGAATCTTTATTCCAGGTATCCATCATTTTTCAGTATACACTTTTTTTTTTCTGAATGCCCTATGTTTTTACAAATAAAACATGAACCTATGGTTTACAAAAAAGTGCGAGAATTTTTTCCTCTAAATCTTAATCCTATTCTTCTCTGTATTTATATCTTTTATTTTCTAAAAAAACTAGAACATAAATTTGGGCTTATGAATTTTAGAGTTTAGGGGAATAGTGAAATTTTTTTCTCTCATCCCATGAGAAAGATTTCAATTCGTCAATTATGAGATCGGGATGTTTTTCAATACAAAAAAAATCATAAAGCGGATGTTTGGTAGTCTTCAATAATTCCATGGTCCTGGAAAGGTCACTTTTATAAATATGATATTCCAGATTTTCAAGTAAAGGATTCTTAAAAATACCACCAGGGCCGGTTGGTTCGAAAAAGAATAATCGTTGGTAAAACCGTGCAGATGAGGGACGAATAGAAATAAGTATAGTTATCAGCTGATTTATTTGGCAATAGCGAAAGGCAGTTTTCCAAAGTAAAAATTTAATCAATTTTGATTTGAGATGTTTTGGTACCCACAGACGGGAAACTTCAACACACTCTTTGTCTTGGTCCGTCAAGAGAGAAGTAATTTTAATAAATTTATCAAGTTCTATTTGCCCATATCTTCGGTCAAGTATCCTCATTGTTCCTACTGGATTTTTTTTATCATCCTCTGCTAAAAATAGGGTGGCATTTGAAGCATAATCATATTCATCACTAAGTTGCCCTTTATGGAGAGCATATCTTCTATTTCCCGTTTCTCTAACCTTAAAAATTTTTTCCAAATCATCTTCTGTTTTAGCAATCCGGATAGAAATATTCACTACACATCCTCCGTTCCCCCTATTAGTAAATAAAACCCCCTGAACAAAAAAAATTTAGTAGACACTGTACTTATCCTTCAAAATATATGCCAACAATCTTTCAGCCGGGGTTATTTTTTTCTCCTTTAAAATTAAGGCTATTTTCACCAGTTAAGGAAAAATAAAAATATATATGAAATTAATACCTAGATCATATGGATTGAATACGTAATCTTTATGGCATTTTTTTCATGGGATCTTCTTTTTCCCTATTTTTTTGCTTCTCATCTTCAAATTTATTTGGCATTAAGTATGCTCCCCCCCAATTAAATCAATACTGTATTTTTAAGCAGAGACTAAAACGTCCAAAGCGAGAGGCGAGTGTATGAAAAATACCGCATTGTAGTGAACTTAAATGGTAACTTTGTTTAAAGAGGGGTAAGGATAGGAGGGAGGGTATTGGTCTGGGTGGACTTTATGGAATGTATGTAGGGGCTTGTTTGGAGGCGGCCTTTATGGATTGAGCAGCTTGTCTGGTATGGGAAGAGGCCTTTATTAATTAAATATAACGGAAGGATGACCGGCCTGGAAATCCGCCGCCGCTTTGCTATGGCGGTTTTCCAGGTCCGCGTCCATCCTCTGGTTATACAAATAACTATTTTACAAAGTCCCGATACGTAAATCAGTTACTCATTTTGTAATGCAAGTTTTCCAAGCAGCATTGTTAACATTTCAATTTCTTTTTTTAATTCCTCATTCATGCGTTATTTAGCTGGATTAGCTGCTTCCAGTGCCGATATTCTTGCCTTAAGTTCTACATTTTCGGCTTTCAACTCTTTCAATGCCTCCACCAATACTGCTGTCAATTTCTCATAAGATATTGATTTATAGCCCTCATCGTTGGTATGGACTATCTCTGGAATAACCTCTTCAACATCTTGGGCAATGAGTCCAATCTGCTTCCCTTCTATGAAGCCCTGATCGGGATATTCATCAATTCTCCAATCATAACTTACACCCTGGAGCTGATCAACCTTCTCAAGAGAATTTACAAGGGGCTCAATATTTTTCTTCCATCTTTCATCTGATCCGCTCCAACCACCAGTCGAGTAAGCGGTGCCGGGGTGCGTATTTATATAGGTCTTTTTCCACATTTCTATGTAATTTAAAACTGTACTTAGGGATATATCAAATCCGACTTATGCGACCATTTCTGTGATTCGCCTGACGATAACTTGACTGCAGGGA
>JAUWIR010000354.1 GCA_030605265.1 Pseudomonadota bacterium
ATGTATGCTTATAGAATTGTATAAATGCGGCCTTAATGTGGAATCAGAAAAACCCATTGTAAATGATAGACAGGATTAAAAATTATCTTGTCAATCCTGTTATCCTGTCTAAAAATAGTTAATTGCACAGGTTGAAAAATTTTATACTTTAAAACATGAAATTTAGAATTAAGTGCCTAAAGCCCAGGCTGCAGAAAAAAGTGGGTGATTTAATAGACAGAAAAAATGTAAGAAAAATGGTAGATAAAAAATTAAAAAGTCATAAGTGTAAACTACTTTTCGTTCTTTATGAAGGATGCCAAATAAGGGAGATATTTTTATGCTAGCCAAATGGGAGGATTTTACTAATGGCTTAATAAGAGAAAACCCGATTTTTCGTCTTATGATCGGCTTGTGCCCTGCCCTGGCTGTTTCAGCCAGCGCTCCGGATGCTTTGGGCATGGGCTTAGCCACCTTATTCGTCTTGGTTGGATCAAACTTTTGCATCTCCCTTTTTCGACGCCAAATCACCAATGAACTTCGCATTCCCATTTTCATTGTGGTTATTTCCACCTTTGTAACTATCATCGATTATGTAATGGCTGCCTTTTTCCTTTCCCTTCATCGCTCTTTGGGTGTTTATGTTCCTCTTATTGTAGTAAATTGCCTTATTCTTGGCAGGGCCGAAGCATTTGCCTACCATCGAACTACCTTATCTTCAGTGCTTGATGCTTTAGGTATGGGCACTGGTTTTACTCTGGCTATCCTTCTTTTAGGTTGTATTAGAGAAATTCTCGGAAACGGCACACTCTTTCATACGCCTGTTATCAGTCTTCAATTTGAACCGATTATTTTATTGATTTTACCTCCAGGGGCTTTCCTGGTCATCGGGTTTTTAATAGCCGGCTTAAATGCACTTTCCAGTAAAGGAGCAGGAAAATGAAACAGCTTTTTCTTATCTTTTTTGCAGCTATGTTGGTAAATAATATCCTCCTTATCCGTTTTCTCGGGTTATGTTCTTTCTTTGGCATTTCTCAAACAATTGAAAATTCCCTCAGTATGGGCTTTGCCGTTATGTTTGTTATGACTATGGCCACTCTGGTGACCTGGCCTTTATATCACTATTTATTAAAACCTTTTAACCTGATATATCTTCGAACACTTACCTTCGTTTTGATTATTGCTTCTCTTGTTCAGTTCGTGGAAATGTTTATGAAAAAAACCGCACCCACTCTTTATCATGCCCTAGGCATCTTTTTACCTTTAATCACCACCAACTGTGCTATTTTAGCTGCAACTTTCCTTACGATTGATTACGGCTACTCTTTAGTACAAACTCTTATTTATTCTCTTGGAGTTTCAGCCGGCTACATTTTTGCCATAACCATTTTCTCCTCTTTAAGACAAAAAGTAAATCATGCGCCCATTCCTCGTTTTTTTAAAGGATACCCAATCGCTTTCATTCTGGCCGGCCTTCTCTCTTTATCCTTCTTAGGCTTTGTTGGGATGTTTGGTTTGCAACTATAGAATGAAAAAAACATAAAAAAACCTTACGAATAGATGGTGACTAAAAATGAGTAAAACCATGCTGTTTATTCCAATAGTAAGCTTAGCAATAATTGGCTTTCTTCTTGGATTAGGCTTAGCCATTATCCACCGATTTTTTGAAGTTACCCCAGACCCCAAAGAAAATCAGATTGTCAAGATACTTCCGGGGATAAATTGTGGGGCTTGTGGATTTGCAGGCTGCGCAACCTATGCCCATGCCCTGGTTTTTGAGGAGGCGGAAATTACTCGTTGTTCACCTGGCGGTCAATCCGTGGTAAATAAAATCAGCAGTATCCTGGGTGGTACCCCTGAAAAAATGGAAAAAAGAGTGGCCAGGGTATTCTGCCAAGGAGGTAAAGATAAATGTGCTGAAAAATATCTCTATCGCGGCATTATCTCTTGTCAGGCGGTAAATCTTTTGGCGGGCGGAAACAAAGAGTGCGCCTATGGTTGCCTGGGAATGGGCTCTTGTGCCAGGGCATGTCCTTTCGGGGCAATCATTATGAGAGAGGACCATCTCCCTGAAGTGCTGGAGGAAAAATGCTCTGCTTGTGGACAATGTGTTCTGGCTTGCCCTCGAAATTTACTAGAGCTTATTCCCCTATCAAAACCCATGGTCATCGCCTGTCGATCACAGGATAAGGGAGGAGTAACCAAAAAGATTTGCCAGGTCGGATGCATTGCTTGTCGACGCTGTGAAAAGGTTTGTCCTACAGTGGCCATAAGTGTAAATAATAATTTAGCCAAAATTAATTATCAAGTTTGTAGCAATCAAAAAAAGTGCCTGCCTGTTTGCCCGCAAAAGACAATCCGCTACTATTACTAAATAACAGCAATTCTCACTTTGACATGATTTGGATCAAGGTAACAATTATATTTTTTTAGACATTAAGACATAGGTTTCATAATTGGAATTGCTGATTAAATAAAACCATCAAATATTTTCTTCTTTCCATAATCCACGTTTTGCTTTTTTTGCTTCCTCCTGAGCATATTGAAATTTCTCTGCATATTGCCCAAAAGCATCATTTTGCCATCTTGCCCATCCTGAGCGAACCATCTCCACATTCATATTTTTATTGTCATAAAAAATATACCCCAAAAGGCGACCATCTCTGTCCCATTTGCCTTGGGTGTTAGGTGAAAATTCTATAAAAACTTTTCTTCCGTTTATCAATTTTTCAATTATCCTGAAAGCTTGCTCATACCCCAAACTTCCCTTTGCCGGAGACTCTATTCCTAACAATTTCACTCTCTCAAGTCGCCCATAACGGCGTATAACAATAGTGTCGGCATTTATAATTCTTATTACAGGCCAGAGATTGGGGAAGGTTTCTTTACGCCTTAATTTTGGAGAGAAAGCAAATAGTGAGAAACAGAATAGAAAAACAAAAATAACTAATAACACCGGCATAAATTGGTTACTCTTCATTATCATACCCTCACTAGCCTAATATTTAATAATCCTTCTTAGTGCAAGACAGCTTAATAATGTATATTAGCATAATCTATACCATCTTTAACTTATTGAATATTATAGAAAAGGCAGGAAAAGAGGTAATAAAATTTATTCACCTATTAATTTTTATTGAAAATACTAAAATAGCCGTTATAATAAATAAAAATTATTATAATGATTATAATGAATTAAATATCAAGAAGGGCATTTGAAAGGCATTTTCAAATTCTTCAAGAGTAATATCTTTAGGGAGTGATAATGCGAATTAAGAGTTAAAAGTTAAGAGTTAAGAATTAACAACAGCCTACAAATTTCATCCTATTTTAGGGCGTTTTGTAACCTGTTGATTTTTGAAGAGCGGTTTCAACCCTTAATTGGCATTAATAGGCGAGTAGACTAAATTCTCATTTTAGTCGAAATATATTATACTTTTTACTTGTTATTCTTAATACCCACAAAAAATAAAAATAGAGGAGAGAAAAAATGGCAGATCGAAAGGATAAAGTACCTGAAAATATACCTGGCCCTTATTATGTTGATACTACTTGTATCGAATGCGCTAGCTGTGCGGATGTTGCTCCGGAAAATTTTACTCAAGGAGAAGAATATTACTATGTTTATAAACAACCCAAAAATGATCAAGAACATGAAAACTGCCAACAAGCACTTGAAGAATGCCCTGTAGATGCTATAGGCAATGACGGAGATTAAAACAACAGCCCTAGGGAAACAGAGATAATCTGATTTGTATAATCATAATCATGCTCTGTAAAATATTCATACCCCTTTGATCCCCGGTATTTATAGGTGTAATTTAAATCAGTGGAAAACCATTCTTGAATTTGATATTTGAGGCCAAAATCGATTACCTTAATAGTATCATTTCGATTATTCTCCCTTTCCTCATCAAGCTCATCTACTGGGATTTTCCCTTGATAATCATCATATTCATAAGTGTACCCAAGGCTTGTTCCTATTTTGTAAGTCAACTGGTGTTGATAGGTTACCTGTATCTTATTGAGAGTGTAATTATTAATATAGTCACCATAACTATATTCTCGTTCTCCCCTGTCTATTCCAAGGGTTATTTTGGTATCATCCGACATCCGGTGAACTAAATCAACCATTACTGTCCAAGTATAGATACTGTCTCGCTGATTAGATTCATATACTTTCTTTTGATATCCTCCGCTTATCTGGCCGGCAAGCTTGGCTGTTGCCTCCCAGTGAATCCCCATACTCAATGCTCCAATAGCGGAATCATTGGAATTGTTCCGACTATCATCCTCTTCATAATTGATCTTACGATACTGCCCGGCAATAAAGGCAGAGGTTTTTGGCATTAATCGTATATTCATGGAAAAAAGAAACCCATCCTGTTTATGAGTATCATCAACATCTTCTTCGTAGGTATATTCTCGGTAATTATAACTCAAATCCAATCGAAGATTATCTTTGATATTCACCTTCAATTTGGGGGTGAAATGATGCTCTTGCCTTTTTTGTCGATTCTCACCCAATTCAGGTGCATCAGAGCTTTGAATGTATGAATGATTCAGCTCTAATTCAAAATTCTTCCCTCCACGACCAAATAAAAATTGCCCCATGGTGGCCAATTTATACTGCTTATAATCCCATTGATCACCATATTTTTTATGATATGGAGAAGAAAAGCTCCAATCAGCCTGGAGTAAATGCCGGCGAAGAGGCCACTTTATTTGAAGCCCTGCAGAAAGGGAGGTTATCAAATCCTCACCTATATCCGGATCACTCGTATCAACATCATTATTATAGGTTTCTTTTATAGAAAAACCCGGATTAATTTCGATACGCCCAAAATGGATATTTCCTATGGCCCAAATAGTCTTTGGTATACCTAAAACAGAATAGGCAAATAAAAGGAAAAAAATTAACGCCATACAGCACCTGATTGGCTTTTCCTTAATAAGCCATTTTTGCTTCATGGAAAATACCTCATGGAAAAACACCTCATCGTCTTTTTCTTCAATTTTTAAATTACCTAAGCGTTCATAGGTAAGGGCCAAAGGCCGGTTTTTCTTGTTTTTCAGCCTTCAGCCCACCATTTTTAATATGAAGGGAGTTGATCAAATGATAGCTTATTTGGGCATTTTTCATATACCATGGAAAGTAGTTTACACTTATGACTTATTATTTTTTTATCTACCATGAAGCGCATGAAGGAAAAGAAGGAATAAAAAAAATCTTCATGCTCTTCATGTCCTTCATGGTGAAATAAAAAAGTGTAAATTGAGAAATGAAGGATGCCCTTATTTGTAAAACATTTACATAAAATTTGCAAGAAAAAAGATCAAAATTCTACACGAATTCTATAGGTCAAGATTTCTTCTCCATTAGCCGGCA
>JAUWIR010000103.1 GCA_030605265.1 Pseudomonadota bacterium
CATTCTTCATAAGCTGACTCTAATAGACCAAGGCCTGAATGCCGATGAACTTCTATCGCTGCATAATTATACTTTGTAAGTTTTTCTTCTAAAATCATTTCTCAGTGTCTCTGTGCCTCAGTGGTGAACTATTGTTTAGTTTTTGATCATGCATTTTCGTCTAAGTGAAGGATGCAAAAAAAGATATACTATCTACCAAAAAAAAGCTTTAAATAAGCTTATTTTTTCGTTTATATTATCATGGATAACTTAGGGAGGCAATTATTTGTGGAGGCAATTGATAATTATGAGAATTAGTTATAGGGCATCCTTCATTTTTCAGTTTACACTTTTTTATGATTTTTTTATTCCTTCATTTCTTCGTGCTCTTCATGGTAGTTAAAAAAATAAAAAGTCATAAGTGTAAACTACTTTCCATGGTGTATGAAAAATGTCAGTTATACTAATCAAGATCCATGAGAAAGGTGTGCGTATATTTATTTAACTGTGTACCCCATCTTTTTTAGTTCTTCAACTAAAGTAGCCCGGTGATCGCCTTGAATTTCTATTACACCGTCTTTGACTGTGCCTCCGGAACCACATTTTTGTTTAAGCTGTTTGGCGAGTTTTAAAAGGGCGTCATGCTCTAAGGGTAGGCCGGTAATCACTGTTACGCCTTTCCCTTTACGCCCTTTTGTTGACCGTCCAACTCTTACAATTCCATCGCTCTTAGGGACTGCCTTTTTTTGGCTGCACACACATTTAGTCACCTGCTTATGGCAAGCGGGGCACATTTTGCCGTGTTCGCTGGAGTATACAATGCTGGAATTATTCATTTTATTGGTCACATAATTTTTTAAATTTAACTTAAAGAGATCAGAATTTTCCTTTTGGTCTTTTATTTGCCTGAAGAATATTTTTCCTTAATCGTATCGAAAGAGGGGTTACTTCTATAAGTTCGTCTTCCTTAATAAACTCTATGGCTTGCTCTAAGTTGAGTATGTTAGGTGGGATTAAAAGCATTGCATCGTCCGCGCCTGAAGCGCGCATATTGGTCAACTTTTTTTCTTTGGTAACATTGACATCCAAATCATTTTCCCTTGAATTCTCGCCAATAATCATTCCTTCATAAATCGGAGTATTTACTTTGATAAAGATCGTTCCCCTCGGCTGTAAATGAAAAAGGGCGTAGGTGGTTGATTTACCGAGTCTGTCGGCAATGAGGACCCCGGTGTTTCGTTTGGTCATAGGGCCATGCCATGGTTCATATCCGTCAAAAAGATGATTGAGCAGTCCCGTGCCTCTTGTATCAGTTAAAAATTGCGACCTGAATCCAATCAATCCCCTGGAGGGGACTCGAAATTCCTGCCTCACCCTTCCATGTCCATTATTTTGCATTTTTATCATCTGACCTTTTCGTATGCCCATCTGTTGGGTGACCACGCCAACAAATTCTTCAGGCACATCTATAAGGACCAATTCCATAGGCTCATGCAAGACGCCATCAATTCTGTTCGTTATTGTTTCAGGCATTGATACTGATAGTTCATACCCCTCTCGCCTCATCATTTCTATAAGAATGGCCAGCTGCAATTCTCCTCTTCCCATTACCTTAAATGAATCAGTTTCACTGAAATCGACCCGTATGGAAACATTATAGAGGAGTTCTTTTTCCAGCCGTTTCCTTAAATTTCTTGAAGTTACATATTGTCCGTCTTTGCCGGAAAAGGGAGAAGAGTTAATGGAAAAAACCATGGATATGGTTGGCTCATCTATTTTTATTCTTGGTAAGGGGCGCGGATTATCAATGTCGGTTATGGTATCTCCGATATTAATTCCTTCTAAACCGGCAAGAGCAATAATGTCCCCGATAGAGGCCTCTTGTATTTCTTTTCTTTCGAGCCCTTTGAAGGTATATATTAAATTTATCTTGGTTTTTGTGGTGGTCTTATTTTTATTGACTATAGCTACGTTATCACCAACGTTTACACTCCCTGAAAAAACCCTGCCTATAGCAAGCCTGCCTAAATAATCGTTATAATCTATGTTAGTAACCAGGATCTGCAGAGTTTCGTTTTTGTCTCCTTCCGGTGCTGAAATTGTTTTAAGAATAAGATCAAACAATGGTTTTAAATCTGTGGAATCATCGTTGATAGTTAGCTTTGATATTCCTTCTTTGGCATTTGTGTAGATTATCGGAAAATCTAATTGTTCTTCAGTTGCATCAAGATCAATAAAAAGATCATAAACCTCGTTTAAAACCTCTTGGATTCTGGCATCTGGTCGGTCTATTTTATTTATTACCAGAATTGGAGGTAAATTAAGTTCAAGGGCTTTTTTAAGAACAAATCTCGTTTGGGGCAAGGGGCCTTCTGAAGCATCAACCAGTAGTAATACCCCGTCCACCATTTTCATGGTCCTTTCCACCTCTCCTCCAAAATCAGCATGACCGGGAGTGTCAACAATATTTATTTTGACCCCTTTATAAACAATAGCAGTGTTCTTGGCCATAATAGTAATGCCTTTTTCCTGCTCCAGGTCGATATTGTCCATAATTCTTTCTTTTACTTGTTCATTAATCCGAAAGGTCCCTGATTGTTTTAACATCCAGTCCACCAGTGTTGTTTTGCCATGATCAACATGAGCAATAATAGCAATATTTCTTAGATCGTTACGTTTCATAAATCCTCACAAAGAATGTTTTAATAACTATGTTACTCGCCTTCAAAATTTTTGCTACAATTATAGGCATCCCTCATTAATCTGTTTACACTTTTTTAATCCACCATGAAGAGCATGAAGGTTTTCTAATTTCTTCATGTCCTTCATGCTCTTCATGGTAGAAAAATAAAAAGAAATAAAAGTGTCAACTATTTTTATTTCTTTATGAAGGATACCTAATTATACTACATTTTTTTACTCAGCCTGGTAGAAATATTCATCTGTAATATATTTTTTTCAAATGCAGGTAACACTTTTACTATACAAGAATCCGGAGTTCGCAGAGAGAATATTAGGAAAACCCTACGCTCTCAGTAATCTTAAAAAGTTAACTTATGCATGAAAAAAAGCTTTAAAATTCTGAGCGCATCTTTTTAAAATATTCCTTTGACTCTCTAGCTGATTTTTTGTATTATATCAATGAAAATTTATTCAATTAGTATTAATAATAATAATTTTATATATTGTTTATTTCTGCTAAATTCTAGAGAATCTTAATCTTAGAAAAAAAGGTAAAAATTTTTCCAGGGAGGAAACATTTTGGTCAAACAAGGAGAGAAAAGAATCAATAAAGAAAAAATCCTTTCAAGACAGGAAAAAGAGGAGAGAAAAGAAATTCCAGTGGATTTTACCTATCATTCTCCTGAAGCAAGGCATCAAGTCTATCTGGTAGGTGAGTTCAATAATTGGGATGTTCATTCAATACCAATGAGGAAGACAACCGATCAAGAGTGGAAAGCAACCATCGCTTTACATCCCGGACGTTATGAATACAAATATTTTGCCGATGATTTCTGGGTAGATGACGGCCCGGGAGCAGAGAAATCCCAAAATTCTTATGGATCAAACAACATGGTTATTCACATCAATTAAAAAGCATAGGAATTTTTATTTTATTTATGCGGCTTATCAGCTTAACAACTTAACAGCTTGATTAAATAGACATTGATTAGTTAGACATTTCATAATAAATTAGGGGGAATTATGAATATGGAAGAATCAAACGAGGGGCGCATTCCAAAACATAGATTAGATGATATTAGCCTTCCTATTAATGATAAAAGAGTAAAATATAACACTCTATTTCAGGAACACTTTCCAATCAATCTTTCTGATGCTTTTTCTACTCAACAGACTGATCAAAAAAACACCAAGGTCCAAAAACCATCCTCTTCGTTGTCGGAAAAAAAACCATTGCAGAAAAATAAGAAAAATCAAAAAGTTGCTATCCTCTGTTGGGATTGTTCTTTAGGGGACGATGCTCAGGGGGCCTCAATCGAAATGACCCGAATAGCCTCTATTTTAAGCGAACGAGGGCATAAGGTCCATGTATTTACAAAAGGAGAAAGCCAAGAAGTATCGGAACAGCAAATAGACGGGATTAGCTATCATTTTTTTCCTATTAATAGACAAAGTTCAGAATTGGAAAGCGCCTCTTTATTTGCCAACGAGGTCTGTGAACATATTAAAAGGATTGAGTCTCATGAAGGGCCTTTTAATGTGGTCCACTGTTATGATTGGCAGACTGCCAAAGTCATAACCAATCTTCACGGCAGGATACCAAAAAGGGTCCTTTTCACCCCCTCACCCCAAAATTCTAGTGAAGAATTACCAAAAGACGAAATCTTTCAGAAGGATTTATTGGAGCAAGAGTTGATTACTATGAGTGATCGCATCATTTGTTTCGATCAGGAAATGGGCCAAGATTTTCAGCAGCGCTTTTCTTTATCCGAGGAGAAAATCTCTATTATACCAAAAGAATTTAATTGGGAAGATTACCAGTGGATAAAAGATCAAGGAGAAATTAAGAAAAAATATGATCTTTTTCCTCTTGACCCTCTGGTCCTCTTTGTAGGAGAGTTTAATAACGATTATGGCGCAGATATTCTGGTGGACGCCATCCCCGGCTTATTAAAGGATTCATCCAATGTTCGCTTCTTTATGGTGGGAGATGGAGATCAAATGTGGACAATCAGGATAAAGGCACGGTATCTCGATTTTGAACATGCCCTTCGTCTGGTTGGCCATAAGGAGGGAAGAGACCTACAGGAATTGTTTCAGGCTGCAGATATTTTAGTAATCCCCAACAGGGTTGCAAAATCTTCATACCAAATACTTGCAGGCTGGAGCGCTAAAAAACCTGTTGTGGCCACTTATGCAGCCGGAGGTAATCTTATAAAAGACGAGGAGAATGGGATACTGGTTTATGATAATCCTGACTCAATCATCCAGGGTATAGAAAAAATATTATTTGATTGGCCTAAGGGACATGAAATAGCTGAAAAAGGTTGGGAAGAAATCCGGAAAAATTTCAGCCGGGAGGCAATGATTCGGAAAATAGAAACTCTTTATCAATAAACTTTTGATTATAGAGAATAGGAGCCACATATGAATCAAAGGGAAGAACAAATAGATGATGTGGAAAAATACCAGGAAAATGAGGTCACTTGGATGAATGATCTAAAGGATGCTCTCTCTGAAAATTTTGAGATGAATGACCAAGATAAAATACCGGCAATTTATGAAATCCTTCAGAATATAACTAGAGAGGGCCTGGCAAATTTAAATCAATCAAAACCCTTTTTACCTCCAAGATTGATCTATAGATTCTCTGAAGCTATGCAGTGCTTGTATCAGACGGAATTATATGAAAAGGCATTTCAGGGGGGGGCAGGGCAGGTAAAAAATTTATTTTTACCTAAAAAAAATATCGATTTTGAAATAATTCAACTGCCAAAAACAGAACAAAGGCCTCTTATAGAAAAAAAACCATGCCTGTGGGAATTACGAACAGAAGAGGATGTACATAAACATTTCATTCCTCTGCCTAAAATTCTTAATAACCTGAAGGAATGGACCGCAGGGTTTAAGGATTTATTTCTCTTTGGCCCTTCATTTTCCGGAAAGACAAGTCTTCTCACCTACTTATCTTTAGAGGCAAGTAAACAGTATAATGATCAGTGTCTCTTTATCCGACTTACATTTCCGAAAGATGTAAATCCGGGGGAAGCAAAAGGGGCTGCAGCCGGATTACTGAAGCGCCTCAAACAGATGGGTCTTCTTGATAGAGAGAAAATCGTTTTCCTGCTTGATGATGTGCATGAGCCGGGGATAGAAACTGTGGCCAAAGAGCTGCTCCAAACACCGCGTTCTTACCGCGTCTGGTATGCAATCACCTTTTGTGAAAGCGAAAGTTTTTCGGAAATGAATCAGGATAGCTCATGTAATCAGCAGGATATGGTAAAAATAGCCCTTGACCTAATGGAGGGGGAGGATGTAGATTATTTTGTCGAACATATCTTCGATCCCATCCTCAGAGCAAAAGGGGAAGAAGGCCAACTTACCGAGGTCCGAAGGGCAATCAAATCCATGGGGCCGGCGCCGGTTCGGTTTCTTTGTCAGGTGTGGAAATTACTCACCAAGACCGGGGAAGATAAAAAGGTAAACTATGCCTCCATGGTTTTCAAGGAGCCAATCCTGACGGAAGAGATTGTCAAATCAATTTTACCACAGGACGTCCCCGGCCTAAAAGCCTTGGCTATGGTTGATTTTTTAAAAGGTCCGTCATGGGAGCTTTTAACCTCTGTTCTTAAGCGGGTTGAAAATTTTGGGCATCATCTGGCAGCCGATACAGTAAATACGCTTCGTCAGACCTTCGCCCTTTTTCCTGATCATGAAGATCCAAACAGAATTACTCTTTATAGAGCAATACAAAATCAAATCCGAAAACCCGGTAATCTTACAGATTCCTTTAAAAATGAAATCTGGAGGGGAGTGCAAATTTTTCTTGAAGAAATAAAAGAGAAAAAAGAGAGCAGCGCTCCTGAGAAACTATGTGCTTTTTGGCTTTCTTTATCGGAATTAGCCAATATAGAGCATCAAAAAGAGATTGCTGTTGACTGTGTGAAAAGAGCTTTGCAATATGCTTCTTCCGGTGAACAGGAAATAAGGGCCTTATTTACCATGGCCCTGGCTACAAACAGTATTGATTTTTACTGTTGGGCCATTGAACGATCAGACCAATTAAAGAAATGTACCCTTGAAGCTGCTTTTGCAAAAGCAATCCTTGGAAGCCTTTTTCTTCATATCAACCCGGTGAAAGTGGAAAAGGCGGTATCCTTTTTAGAGCAAGCAAAAAATGATTGTGAATCTCTTGGCGCTGAAGCGGAGGCAGGTCACCTGCATAAAATATTGTCTTTGACCACCATAATCCAGGCAGATAAGGGAATCTCTCAGGCGATTCAACATGCCACAGAGGCTTTCGAGAAATATAACCAGCTTGGGAACACTCCTGAGGAAATAGAAACTCTTTATTTACTGGCTTACTGCTATTGTCTTAAATCAAAGCCCGATTGGTCACAGGCAATTTCCTGTTATCAAAAGGCCTTAAAACTCCAGGAACAAAGTGAAAACAAGGGTGAGTGTGCCAGGACCCTCTATCAACTGGCCTTTTGTTTTTATAATCAGCCTGAACCTGATTGGGCGGGAGCAATAAAAGCTTCCTCTGAGGCTATTTCTCTTCTGAAGGATCTTGGTAATGGTGATGAACAGGAGTTATTAAATCATACCCTCCAGTTTGCCTGGTTGTGCCATAATCAGCCTGAGGCGGATTGGCCAAAAGCTGGCACACATTATCAAGAAGCATTAGAGCTGGTGAAAGATAATCAGCTGAATGCCGACAAGGCGTTGATACTTTATCTTTTAGGGTATTGCTTGTATAACCGGCCGGAACCCGATTGGTCGGAAGCAATAAGAAATTTTCGCCAAGCTCTAAATCTTCAGGAAACAGAAGAACAACAGCAGGACCGTGCTTTGACTCTTTTTCAATTAGCCTTTAGTCTTCATAATCAGCCTGAGCCGGAGTGGGCAGAGGCCATTGTTTTTTACCAGGAGGCCTTAACCCTGCAAACAAGTGAAGAGCAAAAAAATGACAGGGCCGAGACACTTTACCAGTTAGCCTTTTGTTCCCATAATCAAGGAGAACCGGTCTGGTCAAAAGCGATTGTTTGTTATCAGGAGGCTATTGAAATGATGACTGACCCTGATCAAAAAATGGACCGGGCAGGGGCCTTCTATCAGCTGGCTTATTGCTTCCATAATAAACCTTATCCTGATTGGCCCGGGGCAATTACCTGTTATCAGAATGCCTTAGAGCTTTTCGGGCAACTTGAACAGAAAATAGATCAGGCGCTCAGCCTGTACCAGTTAGCCTTTTGCCTGCACCATCAAACAAACCCGGATTGGTCAGGGGCAATAGCTCGTTACCAGGAGGTCTTAACCCTTCTCACAGAACCGGAACAAAGCTTCACTCGTGGACAAGCTTTGTTTCAGTTGGCCGTATGTCATCATAATCAAATTGAACCGGATTGGCTCAAGGCAATTTTTTGTTATCGTGAAGCCATAAAACTTTATACTCAAGAACAATTGTATGATCGGGCAGTAACCTTCTATCAGTTGGCCTTTTGTCTCCATAATCAACCTCACTCTGATTGGAAAGATTCCATACATTATTATCAGCAGGCTTTGGAGCTTTTTACAGATTTGAACATCAAAGACAAAAGGGGATTAACGCTTTATCAAATGGCTTTTTGCTTTCACCATCAACCTGAACCGAATTGGGCGGTCACCTTTTACAAACAAGCTTTAGAATTACTTACTGATAAGGGATTTCTGCTTGAAAGAATAGATTCATTTTATGGGTTGGCAACTTGTCTTCATAACCAAGCTGAACCGAATTGGAGTGAAGCGATCATTATTTATGGACAAGCCCTTGAATTAATGGCTGATCATAGCATGAGCCATAAAAGGGCCAAGGCGCTTTATCAACTGGCCTCTTGTCTCTATCGTCAGCCTCAGCCGGATTGGACGGAAGCAATAAAAGCATCCTTTGAAGCTCTTGATATTTTCAGAGGCCTGGATGATAAGGAGGGGGTACTTAATTCATTACTCCAACAGGCCTGGTTGTATTATCATCAACCCTATCCTGACTGGGCAATGGCCATAAAGGGGTATCAAGAAGCCTTGGGTCTTTTTTCCACACCTGAGCAAAAAAATGATAAGGCCCAAACCTTGTATCAACTGGCTTTTTGCCTTCACCACCAATTTGAGCCAAGTTGGTCGGAAGCGATTACTTGTTATCAGCAAGCCTTAAAATTGCAGACTAATCAGGAACAGCAAAAAAATCGAGCCCAAACCCTCTATCAACTGGCCTCCTGCTTTCATCATCAACCACAACCGGAATGGTCGCGGGCGATTACCTATTACGGCAAAGCCTTAGATCTTCTGGTAAACCAGAATCAGCATACAACCAGAGTCCGGATACTAGAGGCTCTTGGGGACTGCTTTCAGCATGAGCCAAAGCCCAACTGGACAGAGGCAGTTACCTGTTATAGGGAGGCTTTAGAACTTCAAAAGGCTTTTGGGAAACCACAAGATATGGCACACACTCTCTATCAATTAGCTTTTTGCCTTCATCACCAGCCAAAGCCGGTGTGGTCTGAATCAATAGGCTATTACAGGGAAGCCCTTAAACTGCAAACCGATCCGGCACAAAGCGCCAAAAGGGCTAAGATACTCTTTCAGTTGGCTTTCTGTTTACATCACCAGACAAAGCCAAAAGCAGCTGAGGCAGCTCTTTTCTATCAAGAGGCCTTGGAGCTTCAAACAGAGTCCGAGCAACAATATGAAAGGGCCAAGACCCTGTATTGGTTGGCCTATTGTCTGTTAAATCAGTCAGAACAAGAGTGGACGGAAATTATCAAAGTATCTGGCGAATCTGTGGAGATTTTTCGGGTCCTTGGCAGGGGACCTGAATTATTAGAGGCCCTGATTCAACATGCCTGGCTTTGCCATAACCAAAAAGAGCCGGATTGGGGGGAGGCAATCTCATCCTATCAAGAAATAGTCAACCTTCAATCGGATTTAAATCAAAGCCACAATCGCGCTCAAATTTTTTATCTTCTTGCTTATTGCCTTCATAATCAACCGGGACCCAATTGGTTTGAGGCCATTCATTATTATGAGGAGGCGCAAAAACTCCGGAAGGCCCATCAGAAATTAGTTGATCCGGGGCGGACTTTGTATCAGTTGGCCTATTGTCTCCACCATCAACCGGAACCGAACTGGTCGGAAGCGATAAACTATTATCAGGAGGCCTTAAACCATCAAAAAGGTCCCGAACAACGAGCTGAGAAGGCGTTGACTTGCTATGGTTTAGCTTATTGCTGCCATAGTAAATCAGATCCGGATTGGTCAATGGCCGGCAAATATGCCAGTGAAGCTGTTCAGATTTTAAAAGAGCTGGATAAAAAAGATGATCTCTTGGATTCTCTCATTCAATGCGCCTGGCTCTATCAGAATAAGCCAAAACCGGATTGGGCAAAGGCAGTACAATATCACCA
>JAUWIR010000423.1 GCA_030605265.1 Pseudomonadota bacterium
CCTTCACGAGGAATCCGCCAGCGGTAATCATCAATTTTTTGTACCTTGGGATTGTTTTCTGTAGAGGCCATTTTTTCTCCTTTAAATATCAAAAATGATCACTGTTTGATAAAGGCCGTCTTTTTCCCGGATACAAAGCTGATGATAGGTCACTGCCTTTATAATATTCTTGATTTCATGTCGCCCCGGATCAAACTCTTCGCCAAACACAATAGCTTCCAGATGATTTTCATCCAATGATTCAATGCTGCACTCTTTAAAGAGTAAATTCTCTACCTCAAAAAGATATAAAAATTCACCAAGCCATTGAACCAATAATTGTTCATATCCTTTTTTTTCCACCACTATCCGCCTTTTTAGCACAGGTTTGATCATACCCGGTTCGGAAAATATCTCAAAAAACGCTACGGCGGCATTTTCAAAAAGCTCTTTGATGGTTGAACCATATACCTTAATTCCCAAATCCGCAGTATGTTCAATGTATTCAAATTGTTTCATAGAACCCTATCCGTAATTGCTCAAAAAACTTTGGTTTTTGAGCAATAATGCAAATTGTAAATTGTAAATTTTAAAATTAAGGAATGCATTATTTTTCCATTTTAACTTTTGCATTTTGCATTTTGAAATTCTACTCAAAGTACCACTGGCTTTTGAGTAGTTAAGCCTATCCCGTCTATTTTAGTCCCGCATGATGAACAATGAGAATCCGCTCCTATATGATTCCCCTGAATGAAAAACCCTCTCCTTTCAATCAATAATTCTCCACATTTATAACAGTAACTGTTTTCCCCTTTATCACCTAAGATATTTCCTGTATAAACATATCGCAACCCGGAGCTTAACCCTATCTCCCTGGCCTTTTTCAAGGTCTTTGCCGGAGTTCTTTGCTTATTCGTCAATTTATAGGTGGGGTAAAATTGGGTTACATGCCAGGGAATGCCGGTATCTATAGCCGCCAAAAAATGAGCTATCTTTTCCAGTTCCTCCTCTGAATCATTAAAATCAGGAATAATCAAGGTGGTAACCTCAATCCAAATTCCCAACTCATGATACAGTTGAATAGACTCAAGCACTGGTTTTAGTTTTGCTCCACAAAGCTCAAGATGTCTTTTTTCATCAAAGCTTTTTAAATCAATATTGGCTGCATCAATGATTGAATGAACAGACTGGAGGACTTCAGGTGTTATGTAGCCATTGGTTACGAAAATATTTTTTATCCCCTGTTTATGTGCTAACTCCCCAATATCTAAGGCAAATTCTAAAAATATGGTTGGTTCAGTATAGGTGTAAGAAATGCTTTTGCATTGATAGTCTGAGGCTAAAGAGACAATTTTCTCAGGAGAAAAGCCTTTTCCAAGGATGGCTGATTCATCTCTGGGCATTTGGGAAATAGAAAAATTCTGACAATGAAGACATCGAAAATTACACCCGACAGTGGCAATAGAATAACTCTGACTGCCGGGATAAAAATGAAATAATGGTTTTTTTTCGATTGGATCAACATTATCAGCTATTACTTTGCCATATACCAGACTGTATAATAACCCGTCGATATTTTTTCTTACTCCGCAAATGCCTACTTTCCCGGGAACTATCAGGCAGCGATGACTACAAAGATAACACTGAACTTTTTTTTCTTCTTTTTTTAGGTAAAACTGGGCCTCTTTCATTATTTCTTTCCTAACCCGGACAAAGCCTGCCGGAACCTAAAAGTATCTATTATTATAACCGTTCACGAACTATTATTTTGTCTTTGTGCCTTCGTGGCATTTTCCTTCATTATTATACAAGACATCCTTTTAGGTTTGAATAGCTATTTTTTCTAATTTAATAAAATTCCTTAATTACTTCCTGAACCAAATTTTTCCGAATATCCTGTTTCCATAAAGGGCCATCTCTTAAGGCCGGAATCTGTTCTTCAAAAGTTGGCCTGTCATTTCTATAGAAAACTCCAACAGGAATCCTCTGGCCCCATTCTCCGGCCTTTTGCAAAGCTTTTATTTGATCATTTGGATTAAACTCCCGGTCTTCCTCAAGATGATACACTCTTTCTTGATACCATTGATAGGTATTCACTTTATTAAAACTTGGGCATGGCTGCAGTATATCTACGAGGGAAAATCCCTTATGGGTCATTGCTTTTTTAATGAGCTCAGTGAGATAATCAGTATCTGCAGCGTATCCTCTAGCCACAAAACTACAGTCCAAAGAAATAGCTAAAGCTATGGGATTAAGAGGGTTGAGGATAACGCCATGGGTTTGAACTTTTGTTTTAAACCCCATATCAGAAGTTGGTGAAGCCTGCCCTTTGGTGAGTCCATAAACCTTATTATCATGCACAATACAGGTAATATCAACATTTCTTCGAATAGTATGAATAAAATGATTTCCCCCTTCTCCGTAACAATCACCATCCCCGTGTGTAACTATAACAGTAAGTTCTGAATTCACCACCTTGGCAGCCATAGCTGCTGGAAGGGCTCGACCATGGAGTCCATTAAAAAAATTACACTGAAGGGAGTGAGGGAGTTTACTGGCTTGTCCAATGCCGGATACCAGTAATAATTTTTCCGGGGGGATTTGCAGCTCTACCAAAGCCTTCTTTAATGAAGTAAGGATACTGAAATTACCACATCCAGGGCACCATACTTCTTTCACTCCATGAAAATCCTCCATTGTTGCCATTTGTTTTATAAAACCTCCTTAATCCTTTCGCTTAAATATTCAAGAGAGAAAGGCCGACCACTGGTTTGAAGAATTTTTCTCTCAATAAACATCCCTGTTTCTGCTTTTAAAAGATCGGCTAATTGACCGGTGGCTTTATTTTCAATACAAATCAAAATATCCCGATCCTTAATTACTTCTTTCACCTGATGAATTGGAAAAGGCCATAGTTGAAATAAATGAAGCATGGCTATGTCTTTTCCTTCCTCTAAAAAGGCCTCCATGGTCTCTTTAACAATCCCCCAAGTGGACCCCCAACAGATTAAAAGAGTTTTTGCTTTGATGGGGCCATACACATTTAGTGGAAGGATGTCTTGTTCCATCATTTGCCATTTTCTCATCCTCTTTTCCACTTGTTTATTTCGAGTATCCATATCTTCAATAATATGTCCATATTCATCATGTTCATCAGAATCAGTCATTACCAATTTGTTACTCTGTCCTGGTATAGCCCTTGGGGATATACCAGTTTGCGTAAAAAGGTGCCGTTTATAATCTCCTTCTATCTTCTCTAAATCTTCACTAGAGTATAGATAACGATCTATGTTTACCTTCAAAGGATTAAAAGGAGTTTCCAGAGAAAAATAACAATCGGAAAGATACTGATCACTTAAAATAATAACAGGAATTTGATATTTATCCGCCATATTAAAAGCATGAGCAGTCAAATAAAAGGCCTGTTCAGGATTCCCCGGCGCTAAGATAAGGCGTGGAAATTCTCCATGAGCAGAGTAGATGGCAAATTTTAAATCTGCTTGCTCAGTCCTGGTTGGAAGGCCGGTAGCCGGCCCGGGACAATGATCCCTTTCTCTGCAATATACCCTACCAGCTTCATACCCCCTCTGGGCTGCCTGCAAATTTTGCCAAACAACCTTCTCACCCTTTTTCTGAAAAAAGATTTGTAAGTATTGTTCTAAGGGATCCAATTCATAACCCACTAATCCTAAGGTAGCCGCCACCGCCACTATATTGTATAAAATCCTTCCCCCACATTCTTTAGCTATTCCTTCAATTGGGATACCTATAAAATTGCCGTTCCCCTCCGGAAGGGCTGGTATTTTATCTTTAAAACCCTGCCCGGCCTCCCCTGCAATTTTAAAGGTTAATTCTTTTTCCATACCCCCTACCTCTTCTCTTCCTCTTCTCCCATATTCCTTTTCTGATCATACTCATTGAATACCCAAAAATATCCAAGAAAACTTATTCATCAAATTAAAAAATAATCGACTCATTACCATGAAATACTTTACAAATTTTGCTGATCATTTTATTCTTACCCCGCTCCCCTGCAATAATGAAAAAGTAAAAAAAATGCTTTACACTGAAAAATCTTATTCATTGAATGGAGGATTTATATAAAAAAAAAATTTATATAAAGTATAGAGAGATAGCGAAAAGATTGATACCTTGGTGCCAAGTTGAGTTTGCTGATAAGGATGGGAAAGAAGCAGATGAACATAAAAATCAATCAAGATCAAATCAAGGGATATGAACCTCTTAATCAGCTAAACTTACTGCTAATTTTTTTTCTGATAAGTATCTTGAATAACGAACTAGTTCTCAGCCCGCGTAAAATAATAAATAAAAGAAGTATCTCAAAAGATATAAAAAAAACTTTACAATAATAAAAAAGCCTGCGAAATAATCGCAGGCTTTTTTATTAATCCCGGCGGCGACCTACTCTCCCACCACAAGACGTGGCAGTACCATCGGCGCTGAAGATCTTAACTTCCGTGTTCGGTATTGAAACGGGTGTATCCTCTTCGCTATAACCACCGAAAATCTTATATTCTTAACTGATTCTTGGTTCTTTGCTCAGGATTGCCTTATAACCTTTGAACCCTGAACCTTTGAACTCCTGAACCAATATAA
>JAUWIR010000611.1 GCA_030605265.1 Pseudomonadota bacterium
CCAAAGGGGAGAGGGAGCTGAAATGGTAAGCGGCACCTGAAATGGTAAGCGCTACCAGCCTTTCATTGGAAACGATGGGAGGGGGAGTGTACGGTTACGCTTAAATTACAAATTGGTTATTTAAAATTAAGGAGTTTACCTTTGATTAAGAGAATTTACCTTTGATTAAGAGAATTTACCTTTGATTAAGAGAATTTACCTTTGATTAAGAGAGTAAGGATGTTCAAAAGTTCCCTCTCCCCTGTGGGGAGAGGGTTAGGGTGAGGGGCCAGGCCAGGATGAAGGGAAGCCTTAAGGAGAAAGAAACAATGCTGAGGCAACGAGCTAGAAATCTCAGGAGAAATATGACAGATGCTGAAAGGCTATTATGGAGATACTTGAGAGATCGGCAGTTACACAGATGGAAATTTCGCCGTCAGCATCTCATCGAGCCTTTCATTGTAGATTTTGTCTGTTTAGAGCAAAAACTCATTATTGAAATTGATGGTGGTCAACATGCATTGAATGAGGAGGCAGATAGAAAACGATCCAACAATTTAATCAGACATGGTTATAAAATTGTAAGATTTTGGAATAATGAAGTATTAAAAAATATAGATTCCGTTTTAGAGGTGATATTGTCTGCCTTATCTGAATCCCCCTCACCCCAACCCTCTCCCCCGAGGGGAGAGGGAGAATAGATGTCCGGATTATCAAGGCGATTCAGTATTATACAGACAAGCTAGTTAATGTAACATTGTTAAGTTAAAAAAAAATCCTGTTAATCCTGGCTATTTATAAAAAGGAAACTGATTATGGAGTCTGAGGTAAAGACAAATAATGGCATAGACTTTCTAATTGGGGCGGAGATGTCTTTAAATGATATATTAAGCGCCCCTGAGGTTGACCCACTGCTTGCGTCCATTATTAAAGGAGGCGCGACGCTGGCCGCTATCACTGATCCTAAGGGGCATTTTTTATGGGCAGAAGACGATGGTCATAAGGTGCAAGAATTGCCGCCTTCCATAAGGCAAGATATGGTAAAAGGCCGCTATGAAAACGCCAACTGGCGGCTCTGGCCACTTTATCACGAAGCGGAACCAATAGGCTTTCTTTTTATCTTGAGGCCAAATTGGGCGGATTTAAGTCATTTTACCCATATTTCCAAGATGGCTTTCACCACTCTTAACCTTATTATGAAAAACAGCGTAAAACGAATGCTTACTACAGAAGCACACACTGCTTCCATTCAACAATCTTATAATGAGCTTCTTGAGATAAATAAAAAATTATCCATATCCGAAAAAAAATACAGGCAATTATCTCAGACCTTAGAGCAAAGGGTTGAAGAAAGGACCGCTGAATTGAAAAAGACGCACGCAAGATTGCTTCAGCAGGAAAAAATGGCTTCTATCGGGCAACTGGCAGCAGGAGTGGCCCATGAGATAAACACTCCCATCGGCTTTATTTATAGTAACCTTAATACCCTTTTAAAATATTTGGCCAATCTTACCAAAATGCTCAAATTTTATAGAAAATCATCTCTGGAGTCCTCTACAAATTTTTTGAATGAATCGGAAGAATTATATAATAAGTTAAAAATCGACTTTATTAGGGATGACTCGCTCGATTTAATTCAGGAAAACATCGAGGGCGCAGAAAAAATAAAGGAAATTGTGGCCAATTTAATGGACTTTTCGCATATGGACGATGTTTCCGAAATAGAAATGAATATCAATCAAGAACTGGAAAATACCATCACTGTGCTCTCTCATGAGACAAAGAGCAGGTCGGCCGGGATTATAAAAAATTTTGGCCGAATCCCAAGTTTTTTAGGCCATCCCGGGCTGATAAGCCAGGTTTTTTTTAACATCCTCTTAAATGCCCTGCAATCAAAGGATAAGGGTTTGGCGATAACCGTGCGGACCGAACAAAAAATGGATGACCTGCTCATTTCCATTGCCGATAATGGCCTGGGGATACCTTCCGATATTCAGGGCCGTCTTTTTGAGCCCTTCTTTACCACCAAGGATGTGGGACAGGGCACTGGGATGGGGCTTAGCATTGCCTACGATATTGTATGCGGCCATAAAGGTAATATTAAAGTGAGCAGCCAAATAGGCAAGGGTTCCAATTTTACCATTAGCCTGCCCTTAAGAAAAAACCCTTCGCCGGTGACTGAAAGATGAACCATACATGTCGACGAGCCGGCACAAAGGAGTATAAAAATTCCCCCCCATCCCCCTTTATCAAATGGGGAATTTTTAGATAAAAAATGTCCAAATACGCCAAATTATTTAAAACCCTAAAAGAGGATGCCTTTGAAGAGGCGGTTCAATCCGAAGGGGCGCCGGTCGCAGATTTTAAGGGGTTTACTCTGCTTTTTGTTGATGATGAAAAAAATGTGTTGCAGTCCCTCAAACGTTTGTTTCTGGAAGAAAACTACCAAATCCTTACTGCCTCATCAGGCAAGGAAGCTATGCAGGTTATGCAAAATCATGACGTACATTTGGTGATGACTGATCATAAAATGCCCGGCATGTTGGGTACTGAGCTGCTTAAAGAGATTAAGAACAGGTGGCCTGAGACCATCAGGATTATGCTCACCGGGTATGCGGATGTTGAATCAATAATGGGAGCGGTAAATGAGGGGGCTGTTTATAAATTTATTACCAAACCATGGCACGATGAAGACCTTCGCCTGACTGTAAGCCTGGCCCTGCAGCAATATGCCTTAATTCAGGAAAACCAAAGATTAAAAAAACAGGCCAAAGAACAGCAGAGCAGGATTAAGGATTATTCCAAACTGTTTGATGAATATAGGGGCATTTTGGGAAAGTTGCTGGTAAAATCAGGCATAATTACTGAAGAGCAAAAGAATACGGCTGTTAAGGAAAAGAAAAAGGA
>JAUWIR010000292.1 GCA_030605265.1 Pseudomonadota bacterium
ACATGAGAAATGCTTGGAAGGTTATAGCCAAAATGAAGTCCTTGAGAGAAAGATCTTTCAAGATCTTGGAAACATGCTCTGCTTCTTGTTAGATCCTGGTGCAACTATTTTTCTGGATATCTATAGAAACCAATTCAAAGCAATTTAGTAGAAAAATAAGACCCATCAAGCATATAAATTATTCATCATAGGGATATACCCTATGAAACAAAATATGATTGATTGTATTTCTAAAAATTTGAATTATCATTGAAAGATAATTCCAGTAAAGCAAGTATTTTTTTTTGTATAAAGCCTTCCCCTTCCTATCCCGGGACATTCTTGGGCAATATTTTGCCATTTTTTCTCTGAGCGGAGATTACGGACCCAAAAGGGATAAGTTTTACATTGCCTTGGCCGAACAGGATAGATCCTGCAAATTTTTCTGAAAAATAAACAGCGCCCGTCAGTGTCCTCTTTAATACTATACCCCTCTCTAAAGGGATATAGGAACCTATAATACTCACTACTATCTATTCCCATAATAAACAATATATTTGAATTGGTTCTCTTTAGTTAAAAAACTCATCCGAATGTTTTCATTAATAATCCGAAAAATTAAATAGATAATAGTAACAATTAATAACTGATGATTCAACCAGATAACTTTTAAAAATAATTAAAAATTACCATTAAATTAACTGAACTTAAAAAATGCTTTCTATTACCCAAAATAATAATTTTTTATATTGAAAAATTATGATGGCTATCAAAACAATAGGGTTAAAAAAAATATTCAAATCCGGTTTTGGGAAAAAAATCGAGGCCCTGAAAAATTTAAATCTAGAGATAAAAAAAGGAGAAACATTTGGCTATTTGGGACCAAATGGGGCTGGAAAAACAACTACTCTAAAATTATTAATCGGACTTCTCTATCCGACCTCCGGGAATGCTTTTATTCTTGGGGAAAATATCCAAAACGTAAATATCAAAAATTTTGTCGGTTTTCTCCCAGAGCAGCCATACTTTTACAGTTATCTCACTGCCTGGGAATTTTTGGATTTTTATACCCAACTTTTTAATATACCCCAAAAAATTCGAAAAAAAAGGATTAATGAATTATTGCATTTGGTCGGATTAAAAGAAAAACATGCTGACCTTCAATTGCGAAAATTTTCAAAAGGTATGCTACAGCGCATCGGAATTGCTCAAGCTTTGATTAATGACCCTGAGGTCATTTTTTTAGATGAACCCTTTTCAGGTCTTGATCCAATAGGGAGAAAAGAAATCCGGGATATAATTTTTAAATTAAAAGATTCCGGGAAAACCATTTTCTTTTGTTCCCATATTTTATCAGATGTTGAATTAATTTGCGATCGAGTGGGCATTTTAGTGCATGGAGAATTGAAAGCTATTGGAAAAATAGAAGATTTAGTAGAAACCAAACTGAAATCAGCAGAATTAGCTTTTTCAGGACTTGAGGAAGAAGAAAAAGAAAAAATCCGGCATTTCTGTAACCGGATGATTGAACACTCTGATAAAACTTTAGCCGTTTTTAACAATAGAGAATCCGTTAATGAAGCCATAAAAATAATCATGGAAAACAAAGGAGCTCTGCTTTCCCTCACCCCTATTCGGGAAACTTTAGAAGATATCTTTTTAAAGGAAGTGACCCATGATGGACAAACCACTTAACAGAATCGGATTTTGATTAAAATGTTAAAGGTTCGTGCTATTCTGATCAATACCTTCCGAGAAGCCGTTCGGGATAAAATTCTTTATAATTTATTAATTTTTGCCCTATTGATCATTGGCGGTTCCATTCTTATGGGAACACTGACCATTGGAGAGCAGCAAAAAATCATACAGGATATGGGACTGGCCAGCATTTCCATCTTTGGGACCTTAATAGCTGTTTTTGTCGGTATAGGCTTAGTTTATAAAGAAATTGACAAGAAAACAATTTATAATATTCTCTCAAAACCTGTCCATCGATATCAATTTCTGATAGGTAAATATTTGGGACTTATATTTACCTTATTTGTCAACCTAATGATTATGGTGGGGGTTTTTTTTTCTATTATTTTTTTTATCAATGGAACAATTAAAATCGCTTTGATTCAGGCGGTTTTTTTAATTTTCCTTGAATTAATGCTTGTCACCGCCATCGCTTTACTATTTTCAACCTTTTCTACACCCACTTTAAGTGCAATTTTTACTTTGGCCATTTATGTGATTGGACACTTGTCACACGACCTCAAATTATTTGGGGCAAAAAACCAGCAAATTTGGATAAAAAATTTTACTAAAATCCTGTATTATATAATGCCTAATCTGGAATACTTTAATATAAAAAGCCTCGTAACCCATAACCTTCCCCTACCTGAAAATTTCCTTCTCCTTTCCTCCCTTTATGGAATTACCTACATCGGGATTATCCTCTTTTTAGCAATTTGCATTTTTGAAAAAAGAAATTTTAAGTAAAAATATTAAATTAAAAGAAGGCATAAAGGCACAGAGGCACAAAGGCACAAAGGCTGAAACTGCGCATAAAAAAAATGGAAATTCCTGGTATAAATAAATTTAGTCTTGGGAGCCATATAAGCCCTGACTCTCTGACTCTCTGAACCCCTGAACCCTGAATCATTTTCTCTCGTCTAATGGTTTTTTTATCATTAATATGGTATAATTTTTAGTAATATTTAAACCTTTTCCCCCACAATCGAAAAAAAATGCTAAAAATAAAAGATTTTTCTTTTAAAAAGGGATTTCAAGATTTATTTAACAAATTTTTTGTCAATAATTATACTATAGTAACTACAGGGATCTTTTTTGCTGTTGCCCTAATTTTTGTGACCCTCTCAATCTATAAAAAGTCTAAAGAAAATATAATTGAAGAATTCCAAAAACATCAATTAACTTCTGTTGAGAGCGCTGCTCGTGGAATTGAGGTATTTATCAAAAATATAGTTAAAGACCTGCACTTGTTAAAAAAATTCAAAGCATTTCAAGTGAATGACTTCCCAACGAAACGAGAAACCTTAGAAAATCTATTCTCTTTATATAAAAAGGACGGGAGTTTTCTTTCTTCTCTTTATTGCTACGATAAACAAGGGGTTTTACAAGTATCAATCCCTTTTAATGAATTGGAAGGAAATGTTTTAGAGGAAAATTTTCCCTCCCCTAAAAATCAAGATTCATTTAAGATTTCCAAACTTTTTTTTACAGAAAAAAATGAGGGGAAAATTCAAATCATTATTCCTATTTTAAACGAAGAATCCGGGGGAAATTTTCTTGGTACCTTGGCAGCAGATATAAATGTAAAAAAAATGGCCAACTATTTCATCGGCAATGTTAATCTGAATGGGAATTATGTTAGTATCCTGGATATGGACGGCACTATCATAGATCATCCCTGTCCTCAATTTCTTGGTAAAAATATCAATGATATTGACATAAAAAGAATTGACGTAAACAATAAAGTTTTCCCTTTTCAGGAAAATAAAAATTTACTTGATATCTTCATCGAGAATAAAGAAGGGACCCTTAGGGTAATCGATTTTGGTCGTCTCGAACTTTTATCCTTCGCCCCCATTCGCCTCATTATTAAATCCTGGATAATGATAATGAATATTCCCTATAGTGAAATTTCCGGCCCTATCGTAGAGCTCCAAAAACGATTCACCGTCATCATGCTTGGGATTATTATTTTAATGACCGTGGGCAGCTTTCTCTTTGTCTTGGCCAATCAAAAAAGACTCTGCACGGAAACAAAAATAAAACTGCTGACCAAAGAAATTCAGCTGGAAGAAAAAATTAAAAAATCAGAAGCAAAACTAAGAGCCATACTCCATTCAATTAATGACTGTATTATTATCCTGGATCAGAATTTTACTATAATTTGGAGTAATGACAATTGTGAAGGAAATAAATTTATTGGGAAAAAATGTTATCAAATTCGCAATGGGCTGCATACCTATTGTCTTAAATGCCCGGTAAAAGATAGTTTCTCTGACCGGGAATCTCACATTGCCGAGGTTGTGGGAGAAGAGAAGGACCAAAAATTCTTCTATCAAATGTGCTCCTCCCCGATCCTGGATAATGATGGGAAAGTTCTCAATGTAGTTGAGATGACCAGAGATATAAGCGATATTAGGAAAATGGATATTCTCATTAGAGAATCGGAGAGACGATATCGTAATTTAGTGGAACAAATGAATGAGGGGCTGATGGTAATTAACTCTGAAAATAAAATAACTTTTATCAATAATAAATTTTGTCATCTTTTTCGAGGTAACAGGAAAAAAATTATTGAAAAAAATTATGATACTTTTTTGAATGAAAAAAACCAAGAAAAATTTCTTAAGGCAATTGAAAAAAGTAAAAAATATCAGGCCTCCTCTATTGAACTGGAAATTGAAACCACTCAAGGAAAATCCTTGACGCTCATTTGCAGCCTATCCGCGCTGTTTGATGAACAAATAAAATATCAGGGAGCATCCATTGTTTTTACCGAAATTACTGAACGAAGAAAACTCGAAAAAGAAATTCAAGTAAGCCGAGATAAACTTCGGGCTATTCTTAAAAGCTTAAGAGATGGCGTAGTTATAATTGATAAAAAATACACTATCCAATACATGAATGAAAGCAGCAAAAAAATCTTCGGAGATAAAATAAAAAAAATCTGCCACCAATCTTTATATAATCACCCGGAACCCTGCGACCTGTGTTTGGCTAAAGAAATCTTTGAGGGAAGACAAAACCTTTATTTAACTAAAGACTCAGTGAATGGGAGGATCTTGGATATATCCGCCAGCCCTATCGTTATGGAGGATGGGACCATCTCCTTGCTTAAGGTATTTCGGGATATAACCGAGAAAAAACAATTGGAAACCAGGCTCTTGGAATCAGAACAAATTCGCTTACGGGATCTTAAAGAACGTTATAGATTTGGAAATATTATTGGAAAAAATTATAAAATGCAAGAAATCTATGATTTAATTTCTGTTGTTTCACAAAGTTTTACTACTGTATTAATTCAGGGTCACAGCGGTACCGGGAAGGAACTGATTGCCAGCTCCATTCATTTTAACAGCCCGCAGCATAATAAACCTTTTATTGGAGTGAGTTGCTCAGCATTACCCGATGGACTGTTAGAAAGTGAACTATTTGGTCACGTAAAAGGATCATTTACCGGAGCTATTAGAGACAAGATGGGAAGATTTGAAATGGCAGGAGGTGGTACTCTCTTTTTAGATGAAATCGGAGAAATTTCTCCATTAATACAGGTAAAGCTTCTTAGAGTATTACAAGAGCGTCAATTTGAACGAGTAGGATCATTAAAAACAATAACTGTGAATGTGCGGGTTATCGCTGCTACTAATAAAAACTTAAAAAAAGCCGTAGCCAGAGGGGAATTCCGTGAAGATTTATATTATAGGCTCAATGTCGTTAATATTGAACTTCCACCATTGAATGAAAGAAGTGACGATATCCCCTTATTTGTAAATCACTTTATTGAACAATTTAATAAAAAACTAAATAAAAATATTTTATCAATTTCAGCAAGCGCTATGAATTATCTTATTTCTTATGATTGGCCTGGTAATATTCGACAACTAGAGAATGTTATTGAATATTCTTTCATTTGTGCCAAAGGCAAAAGGATACTTCCTGAAAATTTACCCCTAGATATAGTAAACATTAAAAAGAAAAAGCAAGATGATGATGTTACTTTAGAATTTAATGATGGAAAGATAATGACTCTTGATGAATCAGAAGCTTTGATGATTGCCCAAGCGCTGCAAAAAACCGGCAGCCATCTTGGAAACACTGCTCAAGTCCTCGGCATTGCTCGTTCAACACTTTGGAGATTAATGAAGAAACATAAAATAGATAAAAATTCATCAAAAAAAATAAGCAATGTTGAAAATATTATCTCCTTAAAAGAAAAAATAGAAAAAAGTAGGAAAGTTTAAAAACCCCTATTTAATTTATTGGACTTTGGACAAAATTCAAACCCAAAATTTAAATCCAGATATCTATTTAATTTTAAGGTATATAGTTATAATTTATTGTAATTACAACAAATATTACATAAACCTATAATTATTTGAAATTAT
>JAUWIR010000361.1 GCA_030605265.1 Pseudomonadota bacterium
AATCCATATTTATGCTGCAATTGCGGATAAACAGCATGATAATGTTGATCTTTGGCGATTTTTTGGAAAAGATCATCCGCCTTGGTTAAGGCATCAAGCGCGGTGATAATGTATCCTTTGGCTAAATAGTTGGTGTTGGCTATTTTGACTTTTTCAAACACGGAGCAAAGCTCAGCTTCCTTTTTTTTCCGCTCCTCTTGCTCGTATTGTTGTTTTTCTTGCCATTTTTGCACTCTCTTTGGCTCATCTTCCGGCACTTTTACCAACACGTGGCCGATGTAAGATATTTTTGCTTCTCTTTCCTTCACCAAACAGGCAATTTTCTTTATAGCAAATTCAATGGCTTTGGTGCGGCTGACATAATGGTGGTAATCTGAAACGGTTTCTTCACGCTCAGCAATATTAGGGTCCATGATTTGTGGCTACCAACTTAAGCCGGGACAGTATAATTTAATTGTCTCAATTTTAAGACTGTCCATAATTAAGGCTGATGCCCATAATGGTTGGAAAGGCTTAATCCCTTATATATACTGGGTGACCCGCCTTACGTCGGTAGCCCACATTAATATATATATTTTTCTAATTTGAACTATTTTACCAAGTATAGTATTTTGAAAATAAAAATTCAATACTAATTTTCTATAATTTCTTGGTGAGCAACTTATTGGGAAAAAGAATAGCGATGATGGTGTTGTCTGTGGAGGCAACAAGCCCATTATTAAAAAAATATATTTTTAGCTTTTCAAAAATGGAAGATAGTCAAGACTATTTTCCAAATGCGTGGAAGATATTCTCCCTTTTTTTATCTAACCACAGGGCACGAAACTAACTCCCAGGGTGAATAAACATCAATCTCTTTGTGGCCCCATATGGAAATTTATCGGAGGTAGCACAGGAGGATTGAATCAACAAACAGGAAGCTGCCCAAAAGATGATCAACAGGTTACCTAATTTAGTTACTGATTTAAACCTCCAAAATAGAGCTCGAAGGAGCCGAATATCTATAGATATCTCAAAGCCTTGTCAAATTTTCCTTGAGATGCACAAATAAGCGCTTCTAACTCTTCAGCTTGGTTATTGTGGTGCAGAAAAAGAGAATATTGTACGGCCTCATGCGCCTCTTTCAGCTTGCCTTCCTTGAGTAGGTGGATGGCCCGGCACCTTAATTCAGCTGCTTGTTCCAGAATAGTAACAAGAATGCTCAGATTACACCGGCAGCGGTGACATTCATTTTCCCCTTTATATGGGGCGTTGCAGGTGGGGCAGCGCCACTTTTCCATATTATTCCATCTCCTTTTATCTAACTACTCAGGTTCATAGGGGCAAAGGCACAAAGTTGTTTTGGCTATTAAGCATTCGTTTTTCTTTGTGCCTCTGTGCCTACCTGAGTAGTTACTAATTTATTATGCCTCCAGATAGAAAAGGATCTCTGATAACTCTTCTATCTCCATGGTCAAAGCGCCTAAATCCGATTTTTGAATATTGTCTTGAATGCCTTCGATAAGATTAATGACTTCTTCTTTGTCTTCCTCCGGAATAACAGGAAGTATCTTTTCGGCCTTTTCCACCAGTGCTTTCCCCTGAACAATTCTCTCCCGAACTTCTTTGGTGGGCGCTTGTTCTTCTCCAGTGGAAAATGTTGGGGATGAAGGTCCAAATAGTTGGTCAATTCTATCTTTAGCTTTTTCCTTTTCTTCCTCCTTGAATTGAGACATGGCATTTTCGATAACAATGTTTTTCTTTAAACCGGTCCTTTTTTCAGTGGCCGAAATCCGAAGAATACCGTCAAGGTCAAGATCAAGTTGAAAAATGATTTCATTGTTCGCAGGCACACGACTTAAGCCTTCAACCATAAAGCTGCCAATGAGGATATTCTTAAGGGCGTCCGGGTCTTCTCCCTGATAAACCTTTACTTCTACAGCTTTCTGGAAATCATACATAGTATAGAAAACTTCGCTTTTTGACACTGGAATAGGAGTATTTTTCTTGATAACAGGTATAAAAACATCCGGGTAGGGCATTCCGTTCAGCTCTCCCAGAACGCTGGGGCCGAAGGTGTAAGGGGTCACATCAACCAATACTGAGGCGACTTTTTCCCCGGCAATCATTCCGGCCTGAATAGCAGCCCCCATGGCCACGCAAAGATCAGGTTCCAACTCCTGTCTTGGGGTAATGTTCAACCGTTCCTGGATTAAATTGCTTATATAAGGGGTCCTGGTGGCGCCTCCGACCAAGAGAAATTGATTAATTTGGGAGGGGTTGAGATTCGCCCCTTGCAGGGCGGTGTGGATAGCTTCAAGGGTCTCTTCGATTAAAGGGTGAATCATTTCCTCGTAGAGATGACGGGAAATCTCCAGGGAAAGGTGGTAAGGTTTACCATCCCTTTCAGTAAGATACTCTTCTTCGATTGAGGCATAAGGTCGATCGGATAATTCCTGTTTCGCTTTTTCCGCAGCCCGCAAAAGCCTGGCGTGAAAGCGTTGATCATCGTTTAATTTTTCAATTTCTTCTTTGGAAAATTCATTTTTTAAATAATCAAAAATATAAAGGTACAGTTTTTCATCAAAATCATCCCCACCTAAATGATTATTTCCATGGCTCGATAAAACCTCAACCAGTCCGGCATGAATACTGACCACTGAAACATCAAAGGTCCCTCCGCCAAGATCATAGACTAAAATTTTTTCCTCCTGATGATGTTTTGTTTCATAGGCTAGGGAAGCGGAGGTAGGTTCATTAATGATGCGCACCACTTCAAGTCCGGCAATTTCCCCAGCATCCCTGGTTGCTTGACGTTGCGCATCGGAAAAAAAGGCAGGCACTGTAATCACCGCCTTTTTCACTTCATGGCCTAAGTATTTTTCAGCCCTTTGTTTGAGCGCCCGCAAGATAATTGCTGACACTTCCTGGGGAGTGTATTGATTGTCTCCTATCTTAACCAACTCATCGGTGCCCATTTTCCGCTTGATTGATTTTATGGTTCTCTCCGGGTAGAGAGCGTATTGGTTCTTGGCCGCCTCGCCTACTAAAATCTGCCCGTCTTCAGATAAACCGAAAAAGGAGGGTAATATCATCCGGTCGTTTTCATCCGGAATGACTCTCGGTTGCCCGTCCTGGATCACTGCCACCTCTGAATTGGTGGTCCCTAAATCGATGCCGATGATCGTTTCCATTATTTTTTCTCCTCTTGTTTATTTACTTTTACCTCCGCTGAACGAAGGACCTCATCGTTTAACAAGAACCCTTTGCGGATTTCTTCTATTACCAGGCCATTGGCTGCATTAGATCGGTGTTCCACTTCCACCGCTCTCATGGTAAAGGGGTCAAAATTATTGCCTTCAGCGCCAATGGGGGAAACTCCCCAGGTACCCAAAAGCCGGTCAAGGTTTCTCATGGTCATTTTCTGTCCCTCAAGGAATTCTTCCAGGCCTTTTTTTCCTCCGGCCAGGCGGATTAACCAGGATGTGGAACATGCCTTTTCAGCCGCCGCAATGCTCTGCTCCAGGCGATCGCGGATGTCCAGAATGCCCAGCAGCAAAGGACGAATATGGAGCGTCTTTAAACTCGACAACTCAGTGCGGCGCTGATTTTGTTCTCTTTGCAAGGCATCTATGGTTTGCTGCATGCTTTGGTACATTTTTTGCCATAGGTCCATTCCCGCTTTTGATTGCCGGTTGGCAATTTTGGTTTCCTGCTTTAGGGCCGTTAATTCTGAAAAGAGGGTAAAAAGGTCCGGTTGGCCGGAAACAAGGTCTGAGGGGGGAGCGGACCCTTTCTCCATTTGGGTTTTATCTGCAACATTGCGCAGGCACTGCTTTTCAAGCTTTTCAAGCCATTGGCCAAATTTGGCAGTCAGTTCCGATTTAAAATTTGCACCCCATTCTCCTTCTCCTTCTCCCTCTCCTTCTCCTTCTCCTTCTCCTTCTCCCTCTCCCTCTCCCTCTCCCTCTCCCTCTCCTTCTCCCTCTTTTTCCAGCTCTTCTTGCTCTATTTCAAGCTCTTCTTGCTCTATTTCGAGCCGGTTTATTCTCTCCCTGATCATATGGCCTTCTTTATTTGAGAGGGCGGGGTCTTCCAGCTTGTTGAATTGGTTGTCCTCCATGTATCTCCTTCCTTATCAGATTTGCGGGACTACGCTTGATTTTTGGGCATCCTTCATATATCAGTTTACACTTTTTTATTTCACCATGAAGGACATGAAGAGCATGAAGATTTTTTTATTCCTTCTTTTCCTTCATGCCCTTCATGGTAGATAAAAAAATAAAAAATCATAAGTGTAAACTACTTTTCGTGGTGTATAAAAAATGGCGATTTTTGATATTTTTTTATTATGGTTTCAATTAATTTCTTCGGGGGAATTCGGCCCCGATGCTCGCTTTTAGTCAGGTTCAGCATCAAATGCTCTAAATGCTCAGCATTAGGCATATCTTCAATAGAAAATAATTTATAGTTTACCCGATCTCTGGGGGTAGCGATGGTTTCATACGCTTTTCGGATTTCCTTGAATTTTTCGGGGGACCTGTCCGGAGGAAATGCTTTGACCATCTGAACATAAGCTTCTTTAATTTTACTATCCCCGGCGACAGGCGAAACCTGCAGTACATCATAGGGATTTTTCATTTCCTTTCTCCCTCCTCAAAGAGTTTTAATTGTTTGGCTTTTTTTATTAGTTTTTTGGGTTTTTGAGGCTTTTTGTTTTCCTCTTCTTTTTCAGTTGGTTTACGTGAATAGAGGGGATGCCTGGAGTGCAAAAAATCCAGGGCCTCTCGATATGTAGCTTGATCTCCCGTATCATGCGCTAGATCAACAAGCTCCATAAGCTGTCCTATAAGCTCAGGGTCATCTCCGGAGGGGGCACCCCTTGTGCGACCTATAAGGGAGAAAAGACGAAGACGCAGATTTTCCTTATGCCTTTTTTTCCCTTCTCTGGCAAAATGCACCAGGAGAGGATATAAACGGGCGGTAGCCAGATAGCGACATATATTAAGAAAATCATCTTTAGTTAATTTCAAATGGTGAATAGCTTTTTCCAGATAAGGTTTGATAAGTCCCATTTTGGGGCGGATCAGGGGAAAATTACCCTTATTCCATTGGAATGTGTCAAAGGGCAGATGAACAAGTTCTCTGACATCCTCAATGGCTGGATCTTCCTGAAGGCGTTTTTCCAGAGTATGCTGGTAAGAAATGATCTTATCCTCAGAGATCCTTTTTATCATCCCTTCAAGTATGATATGAAAGTAAACGACCAGAGGTTCATTAACCGCTTGAAGCCCTTCCT
>JAUWIR010000491.1 GCA_030605265.1 Pseudomonadota bacterium
CCTGCATACCCATAGCACCAGGGAAGGCCTATTTGGTGCACTGTGCGGTCATTAATGATGAAAGGCTTGAATCTGCCGGTCACCACAGCTACCGCCTTGATGGACCCTCTGGCTGAAGATATGGTACAAAAGTCCCCGTTCTTGATGTTCTTTTCTTTAGCCAATTTTTTGGAAAGTTCAACAAACATCTCAGGCATCAGCTCGCATAACCATGGTTGCCAGCGAGTCTCAACCCCTGTTTGCCAGTGTTCGGTTATCCGATAGGTGGTGGCCACTATAGGAAATTGTCCTCGATCCCCCTTTTTGTCCATATCCGTGTTATACCCAAGATATACACACGGGTTGATTTGCTGAGAGGAGAAACTATTATCAACAGGGCTCTCATAGGGTTCGTAATGTTCCGGGAAGGGGCCGTCAGCTCTCCCCATACCAAACAATCGTGCGTGTCCTTCGGGCTTCATGATAAAAGCCCCCACATTTTTTCCCGGTGGGACACTTTTGCCGTAATCAGGGACATCTCCCTCCCACTTATATAAGGCTGCATTCCACCAAATAACTGCTCGATTCGGGTCCCAGGGACGCCCTTTTGTGTCACAGGAAGCACGGTTATAGAGGATCCTTCGATTGACCGGCCAGCACCATGACCAGTTGGGATAAAGCCCAATTCCTGTTGGATCTTCTTTGCCTCTTCGAGCCATCATATTCCCTGCTTCAGTGAAGCTTCCGGAATAAAGCCAATTGCCGCTGATGGTGGTGCCGTCGTCTTTGCATTTGGTGAAATTATCCAATAGCTTTCCTGTAGAAAGATCATAACCATTGATTTCCTTGGCAACAGTTATGGCGCTGGGGTTATCTTTGGGGCCAAAATTCCAATAGAGCTTGGTGATGGGATCAGAAAAAGGCCCGGGATCTTTGGCATACAATTTTTTCAGCCGCAACATGAGGGCATTTAACATCCAAAGGTCCGATTTTGCCACCCCCGGGGGATCTTCACACTTATTCCTCCACTGGGCCCACCTGCCGCTGTTACTGATACTGCCCTCTTTTTCAGCAGAAGCTGCAGCCGGCAAAAGAAAAACCTCGGTTTGTATGCCGGCAGGATTTACCCCGGGACGCTTCCAGAAAATAGAGGTTTCCGTTTCAAAAAGGTCCGTACACACCAGCCAGTCTAATTTCTCCAGGGCTTTTCTTTCCATAAGGGAGTTTGGCCCGCCAACTGCAGGGTTTTGTCCCCAGCAAAAAAGCCCTTTGATTTTTCCCTCATACATGCTCTGAAAAATGGACATGTGAGAATAGTTCCCGGAGTTTTTAGGCAGCAGATTAAAACAAAAACCATTTTCTTTAGTAGCATGTTGGCCATACCACGCTTTCAGAAGACTGACCAGAAACTTGGGATAATTCTTCCAGTAATTAACACTTTTGGTATCTTTGGAGCCCGGAGTACAGCGGGCCAAATGGGCCTGCAAGGTTTGGGCTTGATCAGTCGGGGTCTTCAGATATCCGGGAAGGATATGAAACAGCAAACAATGGTCCGTGGAGCCTTGAACATTCGGTTCTCCGCGAAGAGCGTTTACACCTCCGCCTGCCAGGCCGATATTTCCCAAGAGAAGTTGCAACATGGCAAAAGACCTGATAATTTGCGTGCCCACAGTATGTTGCGTCCAACCCATGGCATACATGATGGTCCCGGCCTTATTCGGTGCGCCGGTGGCACAGAAGGTGCGAGCAACCTCCAAAAATTTATCTTCAGATGTGCCGGTAACCTTACACACTGTATGGGGATCGTAACGATCAAAATGTTTTTTTAATAATTGAAATACACAATGTGGATTTTCGAGGGTTTTATCCTCCAAGGGTACTCCATTTTCATCAAGTTGATAGGCCCAACTGGACTTTTCATATTTTCGCCCTTTCTCATTATAGCCGGAGAAAAGTCCATCATGAAAGGAAAAGTCTTCAGAAACCAGATGGGCTGCATTGGTGTATTCAACTGCATATTCTTTATTATACAGGTTATTCTTGATACAGTAGTTAATGAGCCCGCCAATAAAAGCGATATCCGATCCTGAGCGCAATGGGGCATAAATATCCGCTACTGCTGAAGTCCTGGTGAAACGAGGGTCAACACTAATGATTTTAGCTCCTCGTCCATCTCTTGCGCGAAGGGCCCATCGAAAGGACATGGGGTGGTTTTCTGCAGCATTGCTGCCCATTACCATAATACAATCACTGTTTTTAATATCAATCCAGTGATTGGTCATTGCTCCTCTGCCGAACGACTCTGCCAGAGCCGCTACTGTAGCGGAGTGTCAAATACGGGCCTGGTGGTCAAGATTGACCACACCCAGGGCCCTGGCAAATTTGACCAAGGCATAGCACTCCTCATTATTGAGACCTGCCCCCCCTAAGTTGGCTATGCCCTCGTTCCGGTTCACTGTCAATCCATCCGCTGTTTTGGTAACAAAGGTTTTGTCCCTGGTATCTTTAATTTTTTGAGTAATTTTATTTAAAGCCCAATCCCAATCCTTTTCAATCCACACACTGCTTCCCGGTGCCCTATAACGCACCTTCCCGAGCCGATGTTCGTTATGAGATTCCTGGTATAAGGCTGCTCCCTTTGAGCATAAAGCTCCTTCATTGATGGGCGATTCAGGGTCGCCCTCTGTATTGATAACCTTGCCGTTAACCGTATGCACTATAATGCTGCATCCGCATGAACAGTAAGGACAGATGGTGGTTGTCTCTTTGGCATAATTAATTTTCAAAGGAGCACACCGGGCCGGGCCGGCAGACAGATCAAACCCTAATGGGCCAAGGGCCGCCCCTGCCGAAGCTGCACCAGATATCTTTAAAAACTTTCTTCTATTAAGATTCAGATCCATTAAAAGACCTCCTTTTTATTAAATAAATTACCTGAAATACGATCATCTAGTATGATTTCTACTTTAAAAAAGCTTAACAAATTAAAGATATACAAAGCTTTTAAAATGAGTCACTTATGTATTTTATGATTCATGATGGAGTACAAAAATTTTCTTCTCTTACACTTATATTTACTCTTGCTCTTAATCTAACTCTATTCAGGATGGAGTAAGAAGAATAAAAATCAACTAATTGTATTAATAAAATTTCTTTACAAGAAAATTATATTAATACAAAAAATGCATATGGCATGCCAACGACAGGATAAAAGCTTCATTAAAAATATTTTTTATCTATTCGGCACCCTGAAGGGCATTTTTACCGCTTTTCGAATTAAATGTATTGTAAATTAAGAGAAAAATTATTGACTATTAATAATACCTTAAGGATATCTTAAGAAGGGAGTTTTGGCATCCTTCATTTGCCGGTTTACACTTTCTTTTAAAAAAATCACTACGGAGACACGAAGACACAGAGAAAAACTATAAAAACTCAGTGTCTCAGTGTCTCAGTGTCTCAGTGTCTCCGTGGTGAAAAATATTTAAAAAAGTGTCAACTACTTTTGGGCATAAATGAAGGATGGAGGAATTAATTCTTTTTTCTCAGAAAAATAATAGTATTATTAACTGGCCCTTTTGGTGGAATTCTCTTTACTTCTTGAAAAACTATATCATCTTTTATATCAACTGACTCTTCTGATTTTATATCAACTGACTCTTCTGAGAAAAGAGCGCGCATCCCTTTTTCATAAATACGATAACTAAGCAAAGCGTTCGGCCTAATAATTTGAGCCAGCTTCTGAAAAATTTTTCTTTTCGGTTCTGCAAAAGCTGAAACCATTATCAGTTTACTCTTTTGTACAATAGGAAGAGACCCCTCATCTGCAGTAACAATTGTAATTTTTCTATCAAGCTCTAATTTTTTTAAAACTTTTCTGGAAATTTCAGCTCTCTTTTCATCCCTTTCAATTCCCAGACCCTTTATGGAAAAAAGACGATGCA
>JAUWIR010000556.1 GCA_030605265.1 Pseudomonadota bacterium
CAATTATAAAAACAATAAACGGGATAAACGGCTACCGACGTAAGGCGGGACACCCAGTAAAATTAAGGGATTAAGCCTTCCCAACTTTTATGGGTACTAGCCTTATTTATGGACAATATCAAAATTGAGACAATCAAATTATACTGTCCCGGCTTACGTTGGTAGCCGGATAAACGATCCCTCGATTTTAAAGATACTTTTAAGGAAAGCAGTGAAGGTGGAATCTATTGATGAATTCAGGAAAATTGTTCAGTTGATCTTGAAGTAGGGGTGCATTCCCTTATTCAGTATGCTCAAGAGAGTGATTAGTACCAATGAGATCAAGCAATTAAAAAAAGATATATTTAAAGGCACGAGATATAAGGGGTAGGAATGCAAATAAAAGAAAAGGCCCATAATCCACATGATGCCTTTTTTCAAGTTGTTATGGGGAACAAAGAGGCTGCGGCTGATTTTCTTAATAATTATTTGCCTTCAGATATTCTGAAGTTAGTCGATATAAACACATTACAAATAGAAAAAGATAGCTTTATAGAAGAGGATTTTAAGCGACTTTATTCAGACCTTCTTTATCAGGTTTCTATTAAAGATCATAAGGCCTATATTTATCTTCTTTTTGAACATAAGAGTTCTCCTGAGTCCTTAATTGCTTTTGACTTACTAAGATACATGGTAAAGATATGGGGGCTTGAGCGGAAGCAGCGACCAAAAATAAAATTGTTATCTCCTATTATTCCTCTGGTTTTTTATCATGGTGAGAAAAAGTGGAATGTTGGAGGGCGGCTATCAGATATTATTTTTTTAGGAGATAGGGAGGAGGTGAGGCTTTGGATACCGGATTTTACTTATACCTTATATGATTTTTCTCCCTATAGCGATGCTCAAATAAAAGGGAGTATCTTAAATAAGTTGTGTCTTGAGCTATTTAAGCATATCTTTGATAAGGACTTATCTGAAATAAGAAAGATATATTCTTTATTAGAGACTATATCTTTAAAAGATAGAACGGTTTTAGAGATTATAGAGGCAACGTTTCGATATATAATGAGCGTAAGGGAAGATGCCGCGCCGGAAATATTAAAAGAGATAGTCGAGAAGGCTATTTGTAAAGAGGCAGGAGGTGTAATCATGACTGTTGCAGAGCAGTTAATAGACCAAGGCATTCAAAAAGGCATTCAAAAAGGCATTCAAAAAGGAGAATTAATAGGTGATATACGTTTTTTACAATTAAAGAAGGGATTGTCGGTGTTAGATAAGAAAAAACTTGAAAAATTATCGGTTGAGGAATTGGAAAGAAAGCTAAAGGAACTCACTGAATAGCCATCATTCCAAATATCTTATTAAATTAAAATTTGATACATTTTATTTTAATTTATAAGAATAATCTTAATATCCGATACCATGGTTAAGGAGTATTTCTGAAAAGAGATATCTGTTCATTAGACATCTTTCCTAAATAAAACTAATATTTATAGTTTTTTTGAAAGATCGCCACGGAGGCAGAAAGATCACCACTGAGGCACAGAGTCACAGAGAAAAATCAAAAGACAAGCGCAAATAGAATTCATGACAAAGTCACTCTTCATAGGCTGGCTCTAATATACCAGGGCCTAAATGCCGATGAACTTCTATCGCTGCCCCAATTATCTGCTTTGTAAGTTTTTCTTCTAAAATTATTTCTCAGTGCCTGTGTGTCTCAGTGGTGAACTATTACTATCATGTTAATCCTGTTATCCTGTCAAATTTTTTTAGTATCCCTTTAATTGAAATCGGGGACGTAATTGAAATCGTAATTGAAATCGGTTGAAATCGGGGACGGGTTCACATTTTCCACCTACCATGCTAGTGCATATCCCAATATTTTTATTGTGTATATATGTCAATTAAAACGCTCATTTTCACAAAGAGATACTTCTATCCTTCGACCTTTAAATTCTATAAGAAATGTGACCCAATAAATTTTTATTTTACTTTTTTCGGAGCTAGGACAAAAAATCCCTTCATTACATCAACTCCCCGGCTTTTCAAATAGGACCTACTTGTAGTGAATAGCATATAGATCCAGTAGCCGACGTATCATTTTTTGATACTGCGTATGATGTTTTTTGGCTTCTTCTTTGAAAAACTCTACACTTGATTTGTTAAGAGTAAGGGTTACTTTAACCGTCTTCTCTTTAAAAACCAAGTCTTCCGGATGCGGCAGGAAGTCATCGACGATTTGTATTTCTCCTAACTGTTCCTTAGTATATTTGATTTTGCTCTTCATAAATTTTCCTCCCCTTTCGCCAGTAGCCGGCGCCAAAGATTCTCAGGTCTTCCGCAATAACACGTTTTGGATCGGCGAATGCATATTGAGCCAATTCAAAAGAAACTCCATGTTTTTTTTGATTCTCTCTATCCTTCGCTTCATCCCACTCAAAATGCACTTTTCCCATACTTTTATATTACTCTATTGATGGCAAAAAATACATACATAAAGTTATATTTGGGGTCGAAGTTATATTTGGGGTCGTGACGGCAAAGGAACAATTAATGGAGGGATGAACTTGGGTACACCTCTAACTATACGGTTTACTGCAAGCTCGTAGCGTTGCTTTTGTTTACCATCTTTAATCAGGCATTGTATCCTGTTATGGTTTCCGCCTGCCACCGCCATGACCGAAGGCCCCTTTGCCCATAACAGGTATTACCTCTTATGGCGGGACCTCTGGTGGCCCATCCGAAGGCATTACCCCTCCTTCATTGCTCATACCGGCTCATGGGTCAAACCAAAATTCTCTCACTTCCTTCGGCCCTCGCTTCGGCAGTGAGTCCTTGCAGGTTGCTGCAAGCCCCTGCTAAAAGTTGGCTTTTCCCGACGTTATCTCTGCCGGTCTTTCCTTGGATGCTTGAACCCTTAAAAAGCGCTTATGAAAACCTTACAATAAAAGACCCCTACCTGCGTTTTATTAGCAGTTGTGCCCGATTTACCAATAATATTAGCTAATTCATCTGCTTCTTGTATTAAGGAATTTGAGTTGGAGATATTAATGAATGTTTATTTTCATTTAGGGAAAGATTGTAATTTATAATGTATTTATTGCTATAAAAATAACCTTGCCCCTGATTCTCTGACAAAAAAGGCGATGAAATAATTGACAGACTTTGGGGTAATTTGATAAGCTTTTACTAATGAAAGATAATTTTTTCAATAAATTACAGCTTCAGGGGATTGGATTTGCGCAATTTACAGATCCTCGTTCCGGTTATGCCTTTAAAAGGTTTTCGGCAATGGGTTCTCTCTTTCTCTTTCCCTTTCCGCCCTCTCTTATAAACCATCAGTGCGTCATCCAAAAATTTTATGAAGAGCACACCGGATATAATAATAGACATCTCTTCAAAATAAAATGATAGTAATAGTTCACCACGGAGGC
>JAUWIR010000438.1 GCA_030605265.1 Pseudomonadota bacterium
AAAAGGATTGGAGAGTAAATCAGCACAAATTGGCTGGAGTATGGTAATACCTAAGCGATGGGCCTTTCCGGCCAAGGCACTGATTTTATGAAAGAAAGGATCAAGGGAAACGATAACCCCTTTATTATTCATTAATTGAGCCAGGTGAGTGCTTTTCCCTCCCCTGCCGGCGCAGGCATCGAGAATTTTTTCACCAGGTTGCGGATCAAGTATATGAGAAACCAGCATGGAACTTAATCCCTGAATTTCAAAGTATCCATGTTCGAAAGAAGAGGTATCTATAAGAGGTTTGGGCCCTTCTGTAGAAAAGCCCTCTTGTAAGGGAGTGGGCCGGAGCTCTTTTAGTTCGGACAGAAAAGTATTCACTTGGGTGAGGGGGACCTTTAAGGTATTAATACGTATAGTCAAAGGGGGAGGACAATTATTCGCTCCTAACAGGGTAAGGCATTCCTTCAGTCCATATCGATGAAGCCATCGTTTTACCATCCAGGGCGGATGGGCAAAGGAAAGGCAAATTTGAGAAAGAGAATTATTTTTTAATTGAGCAAAGAGAGGAGACTGATATTTTAGCTGGATTTTACGAAGCACAGCATTAACAAACCCGGAAGCCTTGGGATGAAAAAAGTGAGCTAAATTCACTGCCTCATGAATGGCAGCATGTGCAGGGATTCGATCAAGATGGAAGATTTGATATATGGCTGAGCGTAAAATTATTTTAATATCTATGGATATTTTGCTTAGGGGAACTGATGCTGTCTGTTGGATGTACCAGTCCAATTGATTTTGATAGCGAAGGACTCCATAGGTGAGGATAGTGGTAAGTCGTTTATCTTGTGGTGATAGTTTTGAAGTTTTTAATGTTTCTGCTAAAAGAATGTCACTGTAAGCAGCTTTTTTTTCAATCCGGGTAAGAATTTTAACTGTGAGCCCTCGTGCTGAATTTTGGATTTTTGTGCTTTTTCTCATGAGAAATTGCGCGCATACCATCATTAAGTTGTTTACACTTTATTATTTCACCATGAAGGACATGAAGGTTTTCTAATTTCTTCATGTCCTTCATGCTCTTCATGGTAGAAAAATAAATAGCAATAAAAGTGTAAACTACTTTTCGTTGATTATGAAGGATGCCGTTTTATATAATCTGTATTTTATTTTTTACATTTTGAAATTCTTTTTTTTAAAAATCTTGAACTTTTCGTCTCTCATCTGAAATAATTTTATAAAAATCACTTCCTTCTTTTGCCCTAATACCTTTTGATGGTATTTCTAAAACTTCAACCGCTAAGGTTCGATTCCGGAAATGAAGGGTAATAAGGTCGCCGGGCTTTAATTCTTTGCCGGCCTTGGCTGATAGTTGATTAACCCTTACCAGATTGTGTTCACAATATTCCTTAGCGATGGTTCGCCGTTTTATCAATCTGGTAAGTTTTAGAAACATATCCAAGCGCATTGATTTTTTTAATCAGGGGGATAAATTTTAATATAAGATCGTTCTCTCAATTGCTCCAGGAACTGTTGAGCATATTTTTCCGTTTTTTCGGCTACCAATGTTTCCTTGATTTTATGCCAGAGGGGAGAATTTTTCTCCAAAACGGCAGATGCCTGACCAAGATATTTAATGATATGAAACCCAAAAGAGGTTCGTATAGGCGGGCTGAATTGACCTACTTGTAATTTTTGCAGCTCCTCTTTTAGGGGAAGAGCGATACTCTCTAACTCTAAATATCCCAGATCCCCCCCAGTTTGAGCGGTATCCGGATCTTGAGAATATTCTCCGGCAGCCTCAGCGAAATCCTTCCCCTCTTTCAATTCTTCCCATGCAGAATTTGCTTTTATTAGGATATCGTTAATGCTTTTTTCATCAGCGTCTTCTGGAATCAAGAAAAAAATGTGGCTGAGATGGATGCCTGTTTTCTGTTTCTTTTTATGATTTTCGAAATAACTGGTAATTTCTTCCTCTGTTAATTGAATTTTTGTTCCTATTGCCTTCTCTCTGAATTTCAATAATAAAATATTTTCCTTTAATTTTTCCTGAAAGTCCTCTATGGACATATTTTGTGTTTGTAAGATTTTTTCCAATTCCTCGTTATTGGTTAAATTATTTTGATGCTTTATTTGCTGGATGCCCCGGGTTATTTCTTCAAAATCAACTGAAATGTTCATATTTATTGCTTCTTGAAGCTGCAACTTTTTATCAACGAGTGACTGCAGCACTGCCTTGTCTAACTGGTTTGGCTCTAAATATGAGGAAAGGGATGATTGACTCATTTCATATTTGAACACCTCAAGGGCGCGTTGAAGTTCAGTTTGCATAACAATTTCATCATTCACTATGGCAACAATATGATTATAGATTTTCCCTTCTCCTAAAGAACAGAAATTAATAATGAAGAAAAAGGAAAAAAGTGTAAGAAGAAATTTTTTGAGCTTTTGGCTTTGATTTATTTTATTTTCCATAGTTATAGTTAGTATAAAAATCATAAAAAGTGAAAAGTTAACAGCTATTTAAAAAAGTGATTCTCCTTATTGGAGAATCACTTAGCCCAATTTTCAAGTTGTTCTTCACTTATGGTTTGCTAAAAGCCAAATCCATTATCTGGGTCTGAATATCAATGGCATAACTGGTAAAATGCTCTTTCATCTGCCGGGTTTCTTTGGAGGCCATAATATTCTGTAAAGAGGTAAGGTCATCGACCTCAACATATAGTTCTCTTTCCGGCCACCCTATAAATTTATCCTCTAATACTCCTACCCTGTGTACTTCTTTTTGAGAAGTAAAAAAAGGAATTAATTCATTTTCAATATATTTATCACATTCAGCCATTTTCCCTGGCAGAATATCAAATCGAATGACGAGATACATTTTCTAACACCCCCTTTTTCTTTTTCTATTCCATTATACCTCTAATAGAAAAAAAAGGGGCAAGAAAAAATATAAAAAGGAAAAAAATTTTTATAAATTTATTCCATTAAAAATATAAATTATTTAGCAATTATTTACTCATTTGTAGCGCATGCTTTGGAAATTTTTTGTTTTCCAAGCACAACAAACACAATACCTAGGGGGATTAAGGCTACACCTGCCCAAACTACCTGATTAAATTCTCCATTATTATATCCAAAAGCCATTACTAAAAAACTCAGGGAAACCAGTAGCCAGCCAATGACTGTTTGCGCCGGTGTTTTGGCTACTTCTTTTCTCGGTAGTGTGCTCATATGTACTCTCCTTAACCTTAAATTGAAAAAAAACTTTTTCCCTTTAATAAAAGAATAAAATCTTTGGTCAAACAATTTAACTATTTAAAAATAATAGGAATTTTTACTTAAAAATGCACCTATAAATAACTGATATTATAAAATTTTCATTATCTGTGCCGCTTTGTCGGCATGTGGGTTTCATTTTATTTATTCAACTCATCAGCTGTATTTATTATTAGCTTAATCTAATTTACTCATTTTTGATTTTATAATATACCATTTTATGGAAAAAAAATCAACATAAATACAATTATCAAAACAGCTATTAAGCTATTGCGCCTGTTGTTAAGCCGGCATTTTTAACATAATCCATAAATAGCAAACCAATAATGCATTTGTTTTTTTTACTTTAAACGTTTCAACATTCTATAGATAGAATCAAGCATTTTGTTAATTTCTTGATACCATTTAGCAAGATTTTGTAGAATAAAATGCCTTTTACTCTCCTTATCAGGTATACTCCACAATCCTTGGGCACCTTCCATGGCTTCTTTCTCCGCTTGCCTAAACTCAACAGCATATTTTCCTTCACCGGATCTAGTCCAAAATCTACTCCACCCTAGTCTGACCATCTCAACATTTACATGCAAATCATCCACCCAGACATAAGCGAGGATTCGGCCATATTTATCTCTTTCCAAGGTGTTCTCAAATTCTAATCTTATACCCTTACCAGCAACTAATTTCTTCATGGCCTTTTTAGCTTGCTTATAGCCATAAAAATCTTTTTCCGGCGTGTTAATCCTTAGCAACCGAACATGCTCCTTTTTCCCATGATATGAAACAACAATAGTATCACCGTCAACAATTCTTAATACTATGAAAAATTTTTGCAAAGTAGATTTTGGTTTTGATGATGCAGCAAAAAAAATAGTCGAGATAAATAATATAAATAGTACTCTTTTTAGGATCTTAACCTTTATTACTCCTTTTTTGCTTTTTAAACAATACCGCCTCTCTCTATTTTGTAACAATAGTTCACCACGGAGGCACGGAGACACAGAGAGAGACATAGGCACTGAGAAATAAATTTTAATGTGCCTGTTCTAAAAAAGGGAATCAAGAGGCTTGTCTTTTGATTTTTCTCTGTGTCTCCGTGCCTCCGTGGTGAGCAGTCAAAACTGGTTTTATTTAGGAAAG
>JAUWIR010000172.1 GCA_030605265.1 Pseudomonadota bacterium
ATATAAGGGATTAAGCCTTTCCAACCATTATGGGCATCAGCCTTAATTATGGACAGTCTTAAAATTGAGACAATTAAATTATACTGTCCCGGCTTAAGTTGGTAGCCGATTCATCCTTCTTGAAGATACTATGACAAAAAATGGTGAAAGAAGGGAAATCCCTATTGATGAAACGTTAAAAGATACTTTGCATGGGGTATTAAGAAGATTAGATATTCCTCATGTATTCTTTGATCCTAAAACCGGAAAACCATATCAAAATCTTAAGAAATCTTTTCATTCTGCTTGTAAAAAAGCGGGCATAACAGATTTTAGATTTCATGACCTGAGGCATTACCTTTGCCAGTCATTTAGTCATGGGTGGTACTGATATAAGAACAGTCCAGGAGCTTTTAGGTCATAAAACCCTCACCATGACCCTCAGATATTCCCACCTTGCACCAAGCCATAAAGAGAAGGCGGTTAAAAAATTGGATAGTATTTTTGGCAAGAAGAAAAAGTCTACTATACAAAAACTATACAATCAGGGGAATTTAAGTGAGTAGAAAATTCGTGAAAAGCCTTAAAAATCAATGGTGGGCGATGCTGGATTTGAACCAGCGACCCCTGCCGTGTGAAGGCAGTGCTCTCCCCCTGAGCTAATCGCCCTTAAAAGAATTAGTACGTTCTTTATTTAGCAGATTATTCTATTTATGTCAAGAATTTCATTATATAAAATGAGTCTCTCACCTTTTTTGTTACTATAGTTTGTTATCTCATTTCTGTGATTTGATTATTGTGATATGATTATTTCAGTATGAATTCTCTTTTTGGTATTTTTATAACTTCTTTTCTGGTTGCCTTTTCAGGGGCTGTTGCACCTGGTCCTGTTCTAACTATTACTATAAGTGAGACTGCCCGAAGAGGGTTTTGGGCTGGGCCACTCATTATTGTTGGTCATGGGATTTTAGAGCTAATCCTTTTTATCGCTATTTTTTTTGGATTTAATCGGATATTAACCCATACCCTTGTTACAGGGTCTATTAATGTGGCAGGGGGGATAGCTTTAATTGTCTTCGGAGGGATGATGGTTTATGATTCCTATAAAATAAAATTTTCCCTTACGGAAATTAAAAATGGCTATGCTTTAAATCCAATTGCAGCCGGGGTATTTATAAGTCTTTCAAATCCCTATTGGAGTATTTGGTGGGCTACTGTAGGTTTAAGTTATATTACTCGGTCACTTCCTTTTGGCTTCAAAGGAATAAGTTTATTTTATACTGGTCATATTTTAGCAGATTTTTTATGGTACTCCTTTATTTCAGGAATTGTAGCTTTAGGTAAGAAAACTTTTTCCTTTAAAATTTACCGTTTCATTTTCTTTGTTTGCGGAATTTTTCTGCTATTTTTTGGAATATATTTTCTTTACTCAGGGTATACTTTTTTTTATTAAATATTTTTATTAAGTAATTGAAATATTTTATTTTATCCATTTCAAATTTTCTTTTAATCTCTATATCCCTTTGGTTCATCTACTCATCGCATAAATGTTTTTAAAAAATTATCCCAGTAGTTTTATTCCCATAACGTCGATATGGAAAATAAGTAAAAATTACCTATCTTTAGCGTTAAATTTTAGTAAATTAATTCTATATATTCCATAAAATAATTTTCTAAATTTCGTTCATTATTTAATGGAAAGGAGGAAAAAGCTATTATGAGGATATAAGAAAAAATGAGTGCCGGTAGGTTCAAGAAGGGAAATGGATGCTTAACGAGTGATAGTTGGAGTGAGAGCGAGAGTGAGAGTACGTATGATTAATACATTGATGCGCGATTTCATATACCTGTTAGAAAAGGAGAATAAAAATGGGCTTCGATTTTATAAAGCTGGTTTCCCGCGTAATATTTACATGCTGCTTTTTATTTTTTTTATTCACCATATCTATCTCTTTAGCTTCTCCCCCTCCCCAGCCAACAGAGGGACCCGGTGGTTCCAGTTACTATCATAACAAAGTGATCACTAATAAATATGGATTTGGCTCAAAAGGATACTACCTTTTTGAACCGGATGAACCTCGCCTAAGTATTGCTCCTGTAATTATTTTCTTCCATGGTTTTACAGCCATAACTCCCACACCCTATGAAGCATGGATTGAACATATTGTAAAAAAGGGCAATATAGTAATTTTTCCAGTGTATCAAAGATGGATAATAGATTCAACTTTACTTTTTACTTCAAATACCATAAAGGCGATAACTGATGCAATCGAAGAACTGGAAGCGGGTGATCATGTAAAACCGGACCTTGAGAAATTTGCTACAGTGGGACATTCAATGGGAGGCGTGTTGGCTGCAAATGTTGCCGCACTGGCAAAAGAATCCGGTTTGCCGCAAGTGAAAGCTGTCATGTCAGTAGAACCGGGAGTACATCCTATACCGCGTTTAGAAGATTTATCAAAGATTCCTGAAGATACGCTCTTATTGAGTATCGCTGGTGATGCTGATTCCTTGGTGGGAAAAAAAGATGCCAAGCATATTTATAAGGATACCACTCAAATTCCAGCCGATAATAAGGACTTTGTGATTATGGAATCCGATCGTAATGGAATTTATTCTTTAACAGCAAATCACTTTGCCCCTGTTGCCGTGAAAAATTCGCTTATCCCAGGTTTTGGCGTTGATGCCCTTGATTACTATTGTCTTTGGAAATTATTTGATGCTCTTACTGATGCGGCTTTTTATGGTACAAATCAAGAATATGCACTAGGAAATACTTTTCAGCAAAGATATATGGGAGAGTGGAGTGATGGTACTCCTGTTAAGGAATTGACAGTAACTGATAACCCATAAAAAAATTGGGGTCTTAAAACAGGGAGGGAGCCTATCCCTCCCTGTTTTAAAAAACTTTTTTTTAACCTATTTTTATATCAAAATCTCTTTTTAATAGGTCCAAAAGTTCCCACATATCATGAATTATGTACTTTGGTTCTGATTTTCCCTTAACCTCTAGATATTTTCCACTTCGCCGATTTAATACGGTAATCATGCCTACTTGATTCGGAGGATCTATATCAGTTATTGGGTTATCACCTACATATATACATTCTTCAGATTGGAGTTTCAGGCTCTTATAAGCGTTTTTATAAAGTTTAATATTTGGTTTTCCAATACCAATTTGATCGGTAATAAAAATTGCATTTGGCGTTAAGTATTTAATAATTTTAAGACGAACTAATTTTTCTGCCTGTTTATTCATTAAGCCGGCAGTTATTACCCCTAAAGTAAGATTAGTTGAACTTAGAATGCGTATAACCTCTACTACATCTTCGTAAGGTTTTAAGTTTTTATATTTTGTCTCATGATAAGCAATAACACCTGCAGCGATAATAATGGCCGGGTTCACTTGACCATATTTTTCTTTTGGTATCCGCAAGAGTAACCGATCATAGTGATGACTGAAATTGGCCCCGAATTCTTGAATTACTTCACGTAATTCATCAAAAACTTCATTTACGCTCATTTTTAATCCAGCCTCAATCATAGCGTATACACTATTTAATCGAGCCATTTTGGAAAATTCAGAAGTGGAATAAAAGGTGTCGTCAATATCAAAAAATATAGCTTTAAGCTTCACGATTCATTCCTTTTTTTTTAAGGATCTTTTTATCAATTAATAAGGCTGAAAAGGTCCCGATAATTGTACCAAAACTGTCTGCCATAATATCATATACATCTGGTTGCCGCAAGGGCACAAAAAACTGATGGAACTCATCACTGATCCCAAAGAGAATCGTAAAAATAATCGCCAACAGCAGAGCATTTTTTTTTAATACTGTAAGGTTTGAATGAACAAAAGCTCTGTAAGATAAATAACCTAATATGCCAAACTCTATTAGGTGGCATATTTTATCAAAATGAATAAATTCTGGTTGTTGTGGAAGCGAAGATTGAGAAGATAAGAAAAAAATTGTTAGCATATAGCCTAAGAGAGGAAACCAATATTTCCAGAATTCTACTTTTCGAAATGGTTTACTTTGCATCCTCTAGGTCGTCTGTTTTTTTTTAGGAGGAAATTTACATTTCATATTTACCAAAATCTTCCGGCTTTAATTTATCCAACCATTCACGCAATTTCTCTTTATCTTCACCAAGGTCTTCTTTTTCAGGCAGTTGAGTCATATCTATTTTTTTGGCTTTTTTAATTACTTCCTCAGAGACTAAAATCGGGGCATTTACACGAAGAGCTAAAGCAATTGCATCGCTTGGTCTTGAATCAATGGGAATATTAGTACCATTATTTTCTAATTCGATGGTTGCGAAAAAGGTATTGTTGCGTAAATCATTAACTATAATTCTTTTTACTTTTGATTTAAGACCTTCCACTAAATTTTTTATTAAATCGTGAGTCATTGGCCTAGGGGGAGTAAGTTTTTCCATTTCCGAAGCTATGGCATTTGCTTCGAAAATACCGATCCATATAGGCAGAGATTTGCTATTTTCCAGGTCTCGCAATATGATAATCGGCATATTAGTTACCGGGTCTAAGGTTATACCACGGACTTTCATTTCCACAAGCAACATACTCACTACCTCCTTTCTACGGGAGTGTCTTAAAAAAAGAGGTACAAAGTTTCCTCTTTTTATTTATGCTAAGAAAGCTATTTTCATAATTGATAAATATATATATATAAGTAACATTAAAGGCTGAAAGAAATCAAGTTATTTATAAAATTATTCCCTCCAAATTGAATCTATTTGCTTTTCTAATTTCAATTTCAAATAAATTACCTATTAAATCTGATGATCCTTCAAATTCTACAATTTTGTTGGACCTTGTTCTACCTCGCAACTTTTCTATGCTGCTGGTTCTTTTGTCTTCTCGTAAAATCTCCTCTGCTAAGATTTCTTGTTTTGTGTTTACTAATAAAGCATTTCTCGCAGAGCTAATTTGATTTTGTATTTGTAAAAGTATATTGAATCTTTCTTGTTTTATATTATTCGGAACTTGTTCACTGAAATTTCCAGCTGTAGTTTGAGGTCGAATGGAATACAGAAAGGTAAATAAACCCTCGAATTGAATTGTTTCAATAAGCTGCAGAGTTTGCTGAAAATCTTCCTCCCTTTCTCCGGGGAAGCCAACTATTACATCACTAGTAATAGCAATATCCGGGATTATTTTTCGAAGGAAATCTACTTTTTTTAAATAATCATTATGGGAATAGTGACGACGCATCCTTTTCAAAATTTTATCTGATCCGGACTGGAAAGGCAAATGAATATGTTCGCAAACCTTGGAACAATCTTTTATAGTTACTATTAATTCCTCAGAAAGGTCTTTTGGATGAGAAGTAGTGAATCGTATTCGCTCAATACCCGGGATTGGCTGTATTCGTTGGATTAGTTCGGGAAAAGTACAATCCTGACCTTTTCCATAAGAATTTACATTATGTCCTAATAAAGTCACTTCCTTATATCCCTGGAGGGCCAAGGTTTTAATTTCAGCTATTATATCTCCTGCAGATCGACTCCATTCCCGGCCTCTTACATAAGGAACAACACAATAGGTGCAATAATTATCACATCCCTGCATGATGGTAGCCCAAGCTTTGATGTGATTTTCTCTTCTAATTTTGCCGAGAAATTGCTCAAAACGACCTGAATCATCATCTATAACCTCGATTATTGGTTTATGAGTTTTACCCATTTTTTCAATTAATTGAGGAAGACGATGAATATTTTTTGTCCCGAAAATAAGATCAACAAAAGGGGCCCTGCAAAGTATCGATCTAGCTTCCCTTTGAGCAATGCAGCCGCAAAAGCCGATGTGCAATCGAGGATTTTTTGCCTTCAATGCTCTATACCGACCTAAAATACTGAAGGCTTTTTGTTCTGCTTTTTGCCTTATACTACAGCTATTAATAAGAATGAGGTCTGCTTCTTTTTCCTGATGAGTAAAGGTATATCCATGATCTGAAAGTATTCCGTACATCCTCTCAGAATCATGTTCATTCATTTGACAGCCAAAGGTTTTGATAAAAACTTTTAAAGGTATTTTTTTGTTTTCATTCATTTTAATAATGGTTCCCAAGATATATTTGTTATGGATATTTTTTAATTGTAGGGTTGTCTTTAAATTATAATTTGGATATTATTTAAGTCAAGCTTATAAATAAGAATTTAACTATTAATAGAAGGTAATCTACTGTAAACATGATTATCAATTATGTAATCAAGAGAATTCTTTGGTTATTTCCAATTATTTTAGGTGTTATCACCCTGGTTTTTTTTCTTATCCATTTTATTCCCGGTAATCCCGTGGATATCATGTTAGGCGAGAATGCCAGGCCTATGGACAAACAGCAACTGTATCAAGAATTGGGATTAGATAAACCCATACTTTCTCAATACATTTCCTTTCTTAAACGAGTTAGTTGTGGGGATTTTGGAAAATCATTACATACAAAACAATCCGTATTATCTTTAATTTTAAAAAAATATCCCGCCACCTTAGAATTAATGTTAGGTGCCGTATTCATGGCTCTGTTGTTTTCTATCCCTTTAGGAATTTTTTCTGCTTTAAAGCATTATTCATTTATGGATCATTTTTCTTTGATTCTTTCCCTTTTAGGCATTTCAATGCCTAATTTTTGGCTTGGCCCTCTTCTGATTATTCTTTTTTCCCTAAAACTTGGCTGGTTGCCTGTGTCAGGAAGAGGGGGGATTTCTCATCTCATATTGCCTGCCTTAACCCTGGGGACTGCTATGGCTGCTATTTTAACCAGAATGATTCGTTCAAGTTTGTTGGATGTTCTTGAAGAAGATTTTATAATTACAGCCAGGGCAAAGGGACTCCCTTATCATTGGGTAATAGTAAAACATGCTTTGAAAAATGCACTAATTCCCGTAGTCACTATTATGGGCTTACAAATGGGTGCTCTATTAACCGGGTCAATCATTACAGAGATGATTTTCGCTTGGCCGGGTATTGGAAGACTTACTATTCAAGCAATTTACACCAGAGATTATCCTCTTGTTCAGGGGTGTGTTTTAGTAATTGCTCTTAGTTATGTTATTGTAAATCTTCTGACAGATTTGGTTTATACCTTCATTGATCCTCGAATTCATTATAATTAATTAGTAAAGAAAATTTATTTGATCCTCTTAAAATTTTAATATTTTCAAATTGAATTTTAATATTTTGATATTTTTATTAATTTCCCTTTAATATTAATAAAAAAGTAGTGGTCTTTCTTGACTAAAATAATAAATTTTGATAAATTAAGTGAATATAAAAATATTATTTATTTGATTTTAATAATTTACATTTAAGATGGAAATTTATGTAATAATTTCGAATTTATTAAGGAGAAGATTTGATGCAAAAGGTCCTTATTGGGTATTGTTCCAAAACTGGAAATACAAAAAAAATGGCGGATTTCATTACAAAAGGTGCTAAGGAGGAAGGGGTTGCCGTGCTGTGTAAAAGTGTTGAAGATATATCCATTGAAGATCTTATTGGATCAGACGGTATTATTATGGGTTCACCTACCTATTATGGATCAATGACTTATGAAATTAAGCAGTTATTTGATAAGAGTATAAAATGTCATGGTAAATTGGAGGGTAAAGTGGGTGCGGCTTTTACTTCTTCTGCTTATATTGGAGGCGGAAATGAAACTACCATTTTAGATATACTTCATGCCATGTTGGTCCATGGAATGATCATTCAAGGAGATTGTAATACTGATCATTTTGGACCTGTAGCCATTAACAGCCCTGATGAATTATGTAGACAGAAATGTGAGAGATTAGGACGCAGGGTGGCAAGATTAATAAAACATATAGCTGGAAAAGAATAGATTAAATTTTTTTATTTTATTATAAAGAAAATTTTAATATATTAATTAAATAATATTTTATACTACGAGCAATTATCCTTTTTCACTTGAAAATGTACATATAAATAGCTGATATTGTACAATTTTCATTGTCATTTGTGCCATTTTATCGGCATGTGTGTTTCATGAAAAATTTACAGTAAAGTATTATCATCAGAGCGCCCAAGAAGTGAAGATTGAGGTATCCATTATGAATAGTATCAAGGAAAAGGAAACAAGAGGATATATGGAAAAAGCCAAAAAGGCTTTTGAGAAAGGTG
>JAUWIR010000513.1 GCA_030605265.1 Pseudomonadota bacterium
AGTGTATAAATTTTATTATTGTGTCATATTTCCCAACTCTTTCTTGAGTTTTATTACTCTTTAACCGATAAGAAGAATAAGAAACCGTCAATTTTCCTATCAAAAAAAAATTATTTAAAAAAAATGACCAATTATCAACTATTATTCATTGAGAAAGATGAAAAGGTATTCAAAGAATATCAAAGAACGATCCCTAAGATTGATCAATTTGAAGGGATAAGCGGGCCCTTTACCTTGGAAATAGTGCGAGCCCAAAGTGACCAAGAAGTTATTGATTTTGTGGAGAATAAAAATAAAAATAATTTTATTTCCAAGATTATCTTCATTGATATGCATCAGGAAGATTACTATAGGACGATCGCCAAAATACGGCAAATTGATCCTTCCTCTTTATTCGTTTTGTTAAACACTGATGAATTGGAATTGAGCGCTCAGTCGGAAATAGGGAAAAAATTGAGCAAGTTAAGAGGGTGGGGTTATTTGCGTAAACCTTTTACCTCCATTGAATTAGTTCAATTAGTAAAAAATTTGATGACCGTGGTGATTGTAAACCAAAAAATTAAGGAAGATCAAAGAGATTGGGTTTATTTTATAAAGAATATATCAAAATTAAAAAAGATAGAATTAAAAGACTTGATTTTATTACTTGAACCTATTTTTAGAAAGATTTTGCATTATATCAATATTACTCAAGGGGCGCTTATTTATAAATCTTCGAATAATTCAATGGAATGCCTTATCAGTCAAGGCATTATCAAGGAACAATTTTTAGTGGATCCGAAGATAAATGCTTGTTTAAGCTTGATATTAGACAATAAACCCTCTGAGAAGGTATCCATTATTGAATTACAGGACCTTACCGCGGTTTACTGTTTTATTCAAAATAAACTTTTCCTTGTTTTCGCTCGATCCTCTTCATTATTAAAAGAATACAAAGCCTTGCTTAAATTTTTTTTAAGGAGTACATCCAAGATTTTAGCTGCTGCCCACTTAGGTGATCATGCTTTAAATGAATTGTTCTCTTTACAAAGTCGCAATACACACCTTGAGCAGATGAATCATCAATTAAGAACAAACGCTGAACGTTTAAAAAAATTATATGAAATTTCCATACGTGACGTATTAACACAATTATATAATCATATTCACTTTCAAAATACCCTGCAGAATGAATTTTTACGTTTCCATCGTTATCAACGAAAGCGCACCAGTTCTACTAAACAAGGCTTGGCCCTTTTATTGATTGATATAGATGATTTCCAATACTACAATGATATGAATGGCCATGCAGAGGGAAATTTTGCTCTCAAGCTTATAGCACGAATTATTAATCAGCGTTTGAGGGTTACTGACTTTGTAGCCCGTTATGGTGCGGATAAAATAATTATACTCCTCCATGAGATAACACCTCGAGATACTTTTCTCGTTGCTGAATGTTTAAGAGAAAAAGTAGAGGATTATCCTTTCCCTGAAGAAGAAAAACAGCCGACTAATCGATTAACGATAAGTCTTGGTGTTAGCCATATGATAAATGATTATCAAACAAAAGAGGAGTTTTTACAGACAGTTCATCAAAAAGTAAGAGAAGCCAAGGAAGATGGGAAAAATCGTATTCGAGCTGATTTTCCCATCAAAGAATACCTGACTTCACCTATGGTTGCAACATGAAAATAGTTAGAGCCCAAAATAGGGATATTTCATATTAGAAACATTTTGCTATTATTAACGCTCATCCAAAGAAATGTATTGCCGATTATGATCACCAATATATTGCTGCGTAGGGCGAAAAATCCTATTCGCGTTAACTTGCTCCAGCCAATGGGCTGACCAGCCAACAATTCTGGCTATAGCAAAAATGGAAGTAAAAAGATCGCTGGGAATCCCTAAGCATTCATAAACAATTCCGGAATAAAAATCTACATTTGGATAAAGATTTTTATGCCCCAAATTCTTATTGACAATTTCTTCTAATTTAATGGCGATTTTATAAAGGGTTTTTATTTCTTCCCCTGAAGTAGTCTCCAGTAACTTAGGAATAAAATTTTGCAGAATAGTTGCTCGTGGATCTTTAATTTTATAAATCCTGTGACCAATCCCCATTATTTTTGATCCGCTACCGAGCTTTTCCTCTACAAAGGGCTCAACATTATCCTGATGTCCTATAGAATAGAGCATTCGGATTACTTTTTCATTTGCTCCGCCGTGAAGACTCCCGCTTAAGGCCCCTATTGCTCCGGAAATTGCAGAATATATACTGGCTTGCGTTGAGCCAATGACCCTCGTGGTAAAGGTTGAGGCATTCATGGTATGCTCTAAGTGAAGGATCAAACTTTTATCGAATACTCGGGCTTGTTCAGGCTTGGGAGGACTCCCAGTCAGCATATATAATAGATTTTCAGCATGAGTATATTGCGATCGGGGAGGAATTGGTTCTTCACCGTTACGATGTCTGTCAAAAGCCGCTAAAATAGTAGGTATCTTTGATATTATTGAAATGGCCCTCCGCATATTGTGGGTAGAGGAGGATACATCATCAGCATAAAAATCTTCACCTTGAAAAAGAGCAGTGGCCGTTTGTAAAGCAATTATCGGGTGCATACCTACAGGGAAACGGGTTATGGCTTCACGAATAGGAGTGGAGAGATGTCGAGATTTGGCTAAAAATGTTTTAAATTGATTTAGTTCCCGCTCTGAGGGGAGATGAGAATACAAAAGTAAATAAACACATTCTTCAAAATTGCTATGTTCCGTTAAATCAGCGATATTAATTCCCCGATACTCTAATGTACCTTTTTCACCGTCTATATAACTGATAGAGGATCGGTTACAAATAACTCCTTCCAGCCCGGGGCGATAAGCACCATCCTGGGTTTTAGGGGTATCTGTGCCGGGTGTTTTATTATTTTTCATAAAGGTCCTCCTTGTTGTATGATGTGATCCTGTATACATGTTTGTAAACTGCTAATATATCATAATGCTATGATGATAATACAGGCAGCGATGAGTTATCATACCGTTATTGGGGATACTTAGTCAAATTATAGAATAAAATAGTAGTTATGTTAATAGTCTTTTTACCTTTTCTTTTTACTACTTGTAATAAAATCCTTTTTCAGACACAATTATGGCCGTCTTTCTCATTTTAAAGGAATAAAAATTTTTTTAGGAAAGGAGAAAAAAATGTATCGAAATAAAATATTTTTAATATGGCTACTAGTCGCCGGAGGATTATTTGGTCAACTGGGATGTTTAAAAAAAAAGGAATATAAGCTAAGTGTTAATGTTTCAGCGGAGACAGCATGGAGCCTTTCGATTTGCTTTTGCCGCTTTTCTTGGGTTGATGATTGTGTTATATTTCCCTGTGCTGGCAACCTGGCTGCCTAATTTAATGAAATAAATCCGGAAAAATAGCCAATGAGAAAAATAAATAAAATTATTATCCATCACTCGGAAAGTGAGTTCGGTGACAAACAGCTCATTAATCAACTCCATATCGGCCAAGACAATTCTCTGATTTTACAAGCGTGGCCGAAAGGGACTGAAATATATAAGAAAAATCCCTTCAGCAGTATTGGGTATCATTATCTTATTTTAAATGGATTTATCAACCCAACCGAATATCGGTCAGAACTAGATGGGGACATTGAAACAGGGCGAAGTGAGGATGAAGAAGGCGCTCACTGCCTGGGGCAAAATTTGGAAAGTATCGGAGTGTGCTTAGTTGGAAAAACACTTTTTTCAGGAAAGCAA
>JAUWIR010000019.1 GCA_030605265.1 Pseudomonadota bacterium
AGGGGTGGTGTACATTTTCCGCATCATCAACAGTATACCGTCTCCCGTGGCAGTTATGGCAGCTTTCTTTTGAACCACTTTCTGTTCCTGTGCTCCTCTCATGAGCCGGAAAATCAGCAATTTTCCCCATTTTGATAACTCCGGCAACTATAGGCGCATTGGCAACCTGTGTATCAGTTGCATTAGAAGGAAGATGGCAGCCAAAACAAAATCGCCTTGAAGAATTCGGATCATTGGGGGGATCTAAATTATACCACCCGCCCCGCTCATCAGAGAGAACATATTTATTCCCCCGAGAAGAACCATGGGGATTATGGCAATTAGAGCAAGCTAATTTATCCCCTCTTAAAACTTCCCTTAAATTTTCAGAGATGGGGCTGGCTGAAACCCATCGTATCTGATGCCCGGAATAAGAATCATTATATTTAGATTTATTATAACAATCAGCAATATATTGGGCATCTTCATCAGGCTTCCAATTAATTGCCGAAGATGAGCTGCTATGGCACTGAAAACAAAGGTCATAATTATTATTCGGATTGCCAAGATCATCTCCGGACCCGCCTGTACCAAGATAGGTTTTTTTGAGCATGTCAAAGGGCTGCCCGGTCCCATGAGGGCTATGGCAATCCTTGCAAGAGAGATTTTTATAATTATTTAAGCCGTGCTTGCTCGCATTATAAGTATCTTCACCAGTCCATCGGAGGCGATATTCGAGTCCGGCTTGTTTTTCCCCATCTATATTTACCTCATAATATCCAAGTAAATGAGAAGGGATATTATTGTTAGTGTCAAAAGTAATTTGCGGCTTTGCCTGTGGGGGTAAATTATTGTAGGAAAATTCAGGCTCTACATGGCATTCAAAACATAAATAATTGTCATTTTCTCTAAACAGATTTAGATCGAATTCTCCTTTATGCTGCTGATGGCAGTGCTCACACTCACCCCTGGCAAATTTTTCCGTTTCCTCTGCATCCCGGTATACGCCATAATTGGGATCAGCATGAGGGCTACTGTTATATAAACCTCCCCCGATTGTATCTCCGATATTATGACAGGCTTGACAAGTTTCTCTTAAATATTCCCCATCTTCAAGATCAATAGAAGCAGGATCGTCCCGAAGCGTCCCGAAAGGAGACAATGATCCATGGGCTTTATGACAGCTGCCGCAAAAGGGACGATCATCACCCCGATTATCAGCTCCCATCAAATTTACAGTCGGCGGCCTTGAGCTATTGGATTTCCATGCTTCAAGGTCTACTTTATCAGCCTCCCCCATAGTGATGTTGTTGGTTGGATGGTATCTCCAGGGGGGGGATGAAGCACCCTCACCATGATTGAAGGCCGTATGACAGCCGGAGCACCAATCAGACAGTTCCTCTTTCTGATATTTAATACTCTCGGAATTATAAAGATCTTCAGAATCGATTACTACACCCCCGCCCTCCTCAGGCAGATACGAATAGGTAACCGGTTTATCTGAAAAAATAATGTTATCATCAGTACCATATTTTTCACGAAGATTCCGATAATGAATATTACCATGAGGATTATGACATGCGGTGCAGGTTAGGGATTTTCCCCAGTTCCCTTGGCCGTTGTAACCGGGAGGCGGATCAGAGCTTTCTAAAGTATGCCCGAAAACAACGTTTGGATCATCTCCGAAAAAGCCGGCAGGACTTGGAATTTGTAAACCGGGAGTAGGATGAAAAACATCGGGAATCGCAGGATTCTCTCCATCATGGCACATGCGACACATTTCACTGGTAACAGCCTTTAGAAGGTGTTCTCCAGGTTCCGTACCCCATGCCTCAGGGGTGCCTGATTGAGCATGTTGGCTAAAATGCATTGTATGGCAATCGGAACAGAGACTTTCACCTCTATAATGATAGTTCTGCGCCTTGGCTGGGGAATAGGCGAGCAATAAACTAACTATGCCAATACAGATAAAAAAGATAAGCTTCTTCACAGTTCCATCCCAAAAAGCAATTAATTATATCCTATGCCCATCAAAATGAAAATCAGTTGTCAGCGGAATACAAATCTCAAAAAAAATAAAAAGTCATGAGAATAAACTACTTTCCGTCTAGTTCTCCTTGGCAATTTTAAACACCTGAAACCGATTAGATCCTTTCTCTAATATATATAGATTGCCATCAATATCAAAATCAAGATCAACAGGGAAACAAAACTTACCTTCCTCTGTGCCATAGATACCGTGCTGGAATAAAAAATTCCCTTTCCGATTATACACATTCACCTTATGGCGAAAAGCATCAAGTATCCAAATTTGATGGTCACGATCTATAGCTACTGCCCGAGGAAAGGAAAAGTCTTTATCCTCTTTTCCATGTTTTCCGAAAGAAAAAAGATACTTCCCCTCAAGAGAAAACACCTGAAGCGGAATCCCTTGAGCATCAGTTACATATAGTTGGTTATCCCTTAAGTATATATCAGTAATAAACTGAAACTCCCCCTCTCCCTTGCCCTTTTCTCCAAAAGAAAAAAGAAAATCCCCTTTTTGGGAAAAGGACCAAATCTCCATAGTTTTTCTATTAATAATAAAAATACTCCCCTTAGGGCCAAAAACGAATCTGCCCGGAGCAAATTGGTCTTCTTTTGGAAAATTTTTTAAAGATGGGATAGAGTAAAGAAATTTCCCCTTAGCATTAAAAATCTCTAAATATTTTTTTTCACGCTGACTTATATATATTTTGCCTTCTTCATCTTTGGCTATTGCCAAAGGGCTTGACAGGGGCTGAGAGGTTTTTAATATTCCAATGGGTTCTCCTGCTGAAGAAAAAAGAGCAATTTCATTATTGTCTGTATCAGCTATGTAAATCTTTTCCTGGGAATTATCAACAAATATCCCTTGTGGCCGAGAAAAAAAATGATGCGCCTTAACTCCTTTTTTTTCAAATAGCAATTGTACTTTCCCTTCGCCTCGTCCGTAGGAATAAGAAAAGCTCAGTAATATACCGACACTGAGCAATAAACTTATTTTTCCAGTAAATTTTGAGATCATATTTTCACAAATACTTGCATATCAAAAAACCCTAAAAAAATTTTCTTCCATTCATCTTAAGTATACGAGTTATCTTAATATATCTAGAAAATTCAATAAACTATCATAAATCTTATAAGATCATTTCAGTAATTCTTAAAAGGATTTGTCTCCTTTGCCGACTGTCTTATTACTATACTGTTTCGAAAAGAAATATACTAATCTTAGCATCTTGTAAAAACAAATTATTCCTCAAAATCTTTATCAGTGTGGCAGCGAAAACAGCCTTTTTCCCCATCAGGAAGATCTTCACCTTTAGCACCAGTCTTCATAAAGCTATAATCAAAACGAAGTGCATCCTTATATTGCGAGCCATGGGCCCGATGACAGGATAAACAGGTTACGGTCACGCCTGAGGCCTCCGGATTAAAATCTGCTCCTTTTATTGCATCCACAAAGCCAAGCGGTACTTCAGTACTATATTTATTTTCTTCCCCGACATTTGGATAATTATCGAGTTTGGTTATAATATCAGTTGGGTGCCTTATCCAAATATCATTGTTATCAGCAGAGACAATGCCGGCACGAGAATAAAACCCTTTATCCGACTCTTTATTACCATGGCACTCCCCACAAAGCCAGCTAATCGATTTTCCAGATGGTGCATTATTAGGCCAGTCCAAATGCTCCCCTTGATAGATATTTACATTTATATTTGGATCACCTAATTTATTTTTATCAATCAATTTATTAGTCATCCCAAATTCATAATCAACGGCCCCTATTCCAGCTACCCCGTTTAACATTCGGTAGCTATGGGCAAGGTCATGACCATCTCTATAAGCATCTGCAGGGCTATGGTGGCCCTTTTGAATAGCCTTCATCGGATTCTCTATATCCCTATCCCCATGGCACCCTTTAGTTCCCGCACAAGCAAGTTCATCAACCTTAAAGACGCAGTCAGGATCGCCAGGCATAACTTTTATCACATCGTCTTTACCTGTAAGTTTAACTATATTATGTCCATCCCCATCATTGTCTTTTACTGTTGTAAAAGTTCCTCCGGCAAGCATCCTCTTGCTTTTATCATCAGCATCATAATAGATCACCTGAGGGGCGCCCTCTACCTTATATTCATCCTCGCCAGCAGGGGCAGCATGGCATCCCAAGCAGTCACCATCTCCCTTGATTTTTAATAGATGCTCTTGAGCTGTTTCATTATCTTCTACTGCACCTTGACTATTGTGCATAGTATGGCAGTTCGCGCAAGCGCCAGTCACTCCAGCTTCAACAATTTTGCTCTGAAGGAACAGAAAATGAGCAACTATAAATAAAAAAATAAAAAATCCCAAAAGATAATCTCTTCTCACAAAGCCCCCTTTCAGCAACCTTAATAAACAAAAAATCTCATTACCATTTTATTCTTTTCACTTTTTTTGATTCATTGATTTCATTTTTAAAGGTAGAAAATATTTTCTTGCGCTATAGTCTGTCGGCATTTTTTTCTCAACCTGTCTATAGCCTTCTTTCCTCCTTTTTTTATGCGCGGTTTCAACCTTTCAACCTCTGTGCCTTTGTGCCTTCTTTTATCTTGAATTCACCGCTAATATTTGTATGCGCCCATTAAAGGTATCAGCTATAACCAGTTGCTGTTTTTTATCAAGGCATATCTGCCTGGGATAATCAAACCAGCCAACTGCACTTCCATTCCCTCCGTATTCCTGTAAGAATGCTCCCTTAAGATTATATATAGAAATGGTATGGCGCATATAATCTAAAACATAAATCAATCCCTTAGAGCAATCTACACTAAGGCCGACAGGCCGGCTTAACTTACCAAGCGATCCGCCTTTTTGGCCGAATCCAAATGAAAAAGTTTCAAAATCCTTATATACATAAATTTTCCCCATATCCTGACTAATTAAATAGATTTTATTCTCTGCATCCAGGGCAATTCTTGTAATACAAATAGGGATAGGGGGCTCGCCTTCTTTAACACTATCCTTGGGGATAATCCTTCCTTTTACTTTGCCTTTTTTATCAAGGACCAATACCCCCCCCTGTTCAGTGCCGGTTACCAGATAAATATTATCTGATTTATCCACTAATAGGTCCACTGGATATTTTACTTCTCCTTCAGTAAATTTACTTATATCTATTTTTTTTATAATTTTCCCGATGGAATTAAAAACCAATACTCCTTTTTTAGCATCAGAAACATAAATATTTCCCCTCTTGTCCGCTGCCACGGCAACAGGAGCTATTACTCCATTGGTTGAATCTAATCTGGTTATTGATTGATAATGATCATCAAACATAAAAACAGTGTGATGATAAGAATCAACAACATATAAATTACCTATAACATCGACATAGACATCTGCGGGCCGGACCAGATTAAATTGATTATTGAACTCATCGATCACCTCTACCGGAGTAATATTTTCTCTGATATACTCTGCAATTATCGCTTCAGTCATCATAGGATAAAGTATCAAAATCCCAAGGACCCCGTATAATAAAAACTTTTTTTTCATATAATTATTGCACCTATTCCGGATCTATTTTTATTCCTGCAAATGTTTTGCCTATATTAATATTATTAGGAAATATTTCAAGAGCATAGAAATTTTTATTTTATTTCTTCATATAATAGCATATTCAAAGTATGAAAAAAAGAAAAAGCAAAGGATACTGATAAAACTGTATGAAGATGAAGAACTTTCCCTTCACCTTACCTGTTTATTATGATAGTATTTGAAACTACGCTGGGGATTATTCTTCTCAATATTCACGCTAGACAGGAATGTCATGAATAAGTTAATTTAAGAGAGAAAAATATTTTTTATATATAGTCTTTTTTAGTAGAAATGTCAATGTGAGACAAGAATACCCAACAACTCTCACTTTGATATGGTTTGGCTTTTTCTCATGCATAAAAATTATTACCAAAAAATTAAAAACTATGATTGGTGTTTTTTCTTTCTTCTTTTCCTTTTATTCTCCATCCCTTACTGGTTTACTACTAAAGATGATGCTTTTATTTTTCTTCAAGTAGCTAAAAATATTGCCCATCATGGAAAATTTGCTTTTTATCTTGGGAGAATTACCAACCCTATTACCAGTCACTTCTGGCTTTTGATTACAGTGTTGGAAATGAAAATTTTCCCTTCAATTTCTCCTTACTTTCTCCTCAGAATAGCCAATGTACTCTGTGTTTTCGGGATATGGTATACCTATTCAAAATTAGTGAAAAGCTTCATTAGTGATTACAGAAAACAATTTTTTTGTCTTTTCCTACTTTTTATAGATCCCCAATTATTAAGGTGGTCTTTTATCGGCATGGAAACGCCCTTAATTGTTTTTCTCCTTTTGCTTTTCTTTTACCTTTTATATAACCAAATTCATAATAAAAAAATATCTTTTTTGATACCTCTTGTCCTCTTAGCCGGATGTACTACCCGGCCTGAATTCCTTTTAGTATCAATTTTGTGGGGTGTGTACAGCCTTAATTCCCTGTGGGGGAAAAAGGAAAAAAGAAAAAAATTGTCTCAACTGGTCTCTCTCGGCATTTTCTCTTTTGGCTATGCACTCTATTTATATTGGCAAAAAATTCAATTCGGCTATATTTGGGCAAATCCGATTCGGGCCAAAGGGCTTTCTTCAAGTTCCCCTTCCGGCTGGTTATTTAAATATTTTCTCACCTGGGGAGGGACTTATGGATTACACTACTTTCTTTTGATTTGCTGTCTTATTTTTCTCCTCTTCAACAAAAAAAAATTCACCTATTGGATAGAAAGAAAAAAAGAATTACCTTTTATTTTTATTCTTTTGGCCTGGACCTTTGGAGTTCCTTTTTATTATTTTTCAAAAGGAATCTTTATTACAGACCGATATACTATACTAACCGGACCTTTTATTATTTTAACTATCTTTTATCTCCTTGGGGAAAACCATAAAATAATCTCCGGCAAATTGATGATATATGTGGGTATACTTTTTCTTATTTTTTCCTTGAGTTTAACCTATTTTATACAATTGCCGACAGCCAAAACCTATACTAAAAAAAACAAAGCCATTGAAAAGATGGGTACATGGCTAAAAGAAAACACACCCTATTCGGAAAAGGTATTCTTTTATGATGTTGGTGCTCTCGGTTATTATTCAGAAAGGGACATTATTGATTTTCTTCTCGTTTACCCTGATTTTGTTGAGGGAAAAACAAAGCAAGCTCTGGCGCTGAAAAACATGGGCTGCCAATACTATGTTTTCCGAGGAGATAGCCAAAAAACAATCCGCGAATTAGAAAACCTTTTTACTCTTGACCATGATCGCTCCTTTGAAACAGTCTTGGAGTATGAGATTCCCAGCAAAGGCAAGGTTTTTCACTTAAGAGAAAAAAATAAAATAGTTTTAACTTTAGCTAAGGCCCATTATTAAAATATTATTTTCTAATGAAAATAAAAAAAATTACTGCCGTATTCATTATTCTCTCCCTCTTCATTCTGCTTTTCCATCTTTTTTTTACAAGGCACCGGGTATTAGATGATGCTTTTATTACTTACCGATTTAGTAAAAATATTGCTAAAGGGCAAGGGATCGTATGGAACTATCAAGGAAAACCTACTGAAGGGTACACAAATTTCCTGCTCGTTCTCATTCTTGTGCCCTTCCTTCAAATGGGCTTCTCGCCCCTCTGGGTCACCAGGGCACTTTCTCTGCTTGGTCTTTTCCTGATGAGTTGGACAGTTGTGAAAATTGCCGACTATTTTTCTTTAGAAAAAAACTGGCAAACTCTTCTTTTCTGCCTCTTCATTACTAACGCCTTATTTGCCTATCATTGCATGCTAGGTATGGAAACAATCATTTTTTCATGCCTGCTTATGGGGGAAATATATCTCTTTACCCGATCTTTTGGAATAAAAAAATCGCTGGTACATACTCTACTATTTATTTTCCTTGGATTTTTAGCAGGGCTTATGCGCCCTGAGGGATTTGCCGTAACCCTCTGCCTTATTTTCCTTACCTTCGTTTTTGCATTTACCCCAAAAAAAACAAAACCCTATCGGCAATTAGGATGGGGGCTTTTTGGATTTCTGGCTCTCTTTTTCCCCTATCTATCCTGGAAATATTTTTATTTTGGCAGTATTTTTCCAAATTCCGCCTACATAAAATGTTCCGGGTTTAATCAATTCGGTTTTAAATATGTAGGCTCTTTTTATCTTTTTATCTCCCCCTTGATTATTCTTTCATTTTTTAACTTGAGAAGCATTAAAAAATCAAAATATATCATTATCTTAATAACCTTCCTTCTTTATTCCCTCAGCTATATATATATAGAACCTTTGATGGGGACCGGGTGGCGGTTCCTCATTCCTTGTCTGCCAATTTTTTTACTTTTTTCCCTGCTGGGAATAGTGAATTTTTATAAAAGGATAAACAATCATTTTCCCAGTAGAATGAGATTTGTAAAAGGAGTACTCTTTTTAACCGCTTTTGCCTATCTTTTCTTAGTGGAAGGGGCTACTTTATGGTATATCCACAGCAGGAACTATAAGGATTCCCGGTCCCGAATAGGGTCTTTGCTTGCTCTCGCCCCTAATCCTCAAAAACGACTGATAGTGCTTGAAGATCAAGGAAAAATCCCTTACTATTCAGGATGGAATTCTATAGACTTGGCCGGCTTAACCACCAATGATATTGCCAGAGACCCTGCATTAAGCAAGGAAAGATTAGTCAATTATTGTTTAGATAAAGAAGCTGATATTTTTATTATCGGTACTGGAAAAGCCGATTTTTCAAAACAGAGTATTACCCGAGAGGGGCATGGAAGAGCAAAAGGCTTTAACCTAGCCCTTTTCAACCAAGCAACCTTTAGAAATCTCTATAATTATGCAGGTACCTATCAAGAAAGTCACTTTTATTTTCTCAATCTCTTTATTAGTAAGCATTCTTCTGATTATCAAAAAATGCTCCATCTATTAAAAACCAGCGCTGATTTTAATTTAACAAAACAGTACGATGATTTTTTACGAATGTATAATTAAAATAAAAAGTCATAAAGAGTAAATTACTTTCCGTGGTATATGACCAATGCTAAAAAAAGAAAACAGAAGGTACTTATTGAAAAATAAAAATATTTTTTTATACCCCTCAGGATTTGCCGGTATGGCCCTTTATTTTCATAATCTGGCCACAGCCCTGCAAGAAAATGGGGCCAAGGCAACCCTTTTTGCTTATAAAAACTATGAGTTGGATAACCTTTCCATAAAATATAGCCTTCGAAAAATTTTATCTACAGGCAGCCTCAGCTATGTGCATCAACAATCAACTTTAGGTAAAATCGTTAGGATAGTAAAAGCAAGGGTCTACAACTTATTTCTCTTTTATCGAGCGATCTTGAAAGAAAAACCGGTAGTAGCCCATATTCAAGAGCTTTTTTATCCGCTTGATTGGATACTTTATTATCTCATAAGCAAAACCCCTTCTCTTTTAGTATTTACCATTCATGACGTACTACCCCATGCATTTTATACCAAACATTTCACCCGGGTTGAGAAAAAAATTCTTGGTTTTATTTATAGCCGAGCTGATCAACTGATTGTCCATTCAAAAACAAACCAAAGGCAACTGCTCACCCTTTTTCCTATTAATCCTGAAAAGGTAACGGTTATTCCCCATGGACAATATTCTCAAAAAGCATTCACCCCGCTTGCCTTCAGTAAAGAAGAGGCTAAGAAAAAATTCGGGCTCTATTCAGAGGGGAAAATTATCCTTTTCTTTGGACACATTCGAAAGGATAAAGGGCTGGATATACTTCTTCGTGCATTTCAGGGGGTGATAAAGAAAAAGCCCCAAACTTATTTGATTATTGCCGGACTTCCTTTGCAGGGAGAATCCTTTGAAAACTACAATCGTCTGATTTATAAGCTGGGGATAGAGCAAAATGTGCTTTACTTCATACAATACATCCCTACAGAACACATTCCTCGTTTCTTTCTTCCTGCAGATATTGTCTGTCTTCCTTACACCAGAGTTTTTTCCCAAAGTGGCGTTCTTCATCTGGCCCAAGGTTTTGGCAAGGCAGTAGTGGTCACAAATGTAGGAGGAATGGCTGAGGTAGTGCAGCATGCCTCCACCGGTTTGGTTGTGCCCCCGAAAAATAGTCATAAACTTCAAGAGGCATTATTATATCTTTTAGAAAATCCTTATCTTTGCCGGAAAATGGGACAAGAGGCCTTAAAAAAATCAAATAAAGAGTACTCGTGGCAAAATATTGCCGTGAATACTCTCATAAAAGCATATCATTTAAGCCGTTGATAAGGCTAAGCCTCTGATAATCCCCCCTTAGAAAACCGACTTAATGAAGCACGAGCCTTTCCCGGTATCCTTTTCCCCCTCTTGCTCCTCAGAAGAAGATGATTCAGATGATGACTCAGGGAAATTACTCGGCAAACTGTGGGATGCATCATCATCCTCATTTTCTTGGGAAGAAGATATCATTGCAGATGAAGAAGCATCATCTGATGAGACATACGATGGGCTTCCAGTGGAGGCCTCGGAGGAGGAGGCTTCTTCCGGAGTAAAATCATTTGGCTCATCAGCCTCAATAATGGAAAAATCAATTTCCCTTAAGGTATCTTCTTCAAGAGGCCCTCTGTCAGTATATAATTTTAAATACCTTCCTATTAATGGTTTAACAGGAGTGCTCCTCCAAAGGGGAAGTGAATCTTTTTTCACCAGCCGAACAGCATCAGCAACAACCGTAGTTGAAGTATCGTTAGAGATGTTGCTTAAAGAGATGGTCCCGAGTTCTCCTTGTACAAAATTATAGGTCCCTAACAGGTTCCATTTTGCCCAGTTTTCCTTTTGGTTCATGATTACCGTATCTGTACCACCTTTATGGGTAATAACATAGCGAGCATCTTGGGCCCTGCTACTATTGCCGGTCCAGCGGGCAAAAACATAGTAATCTCCGGCTTGGATAATTTCCGGTCTCCAAATACAGGTTGAAGGGGTGTTCCCCTCAGCCGTTGTATTCTTTTCGTGATAATTTTCTCTAAAAAATCCGGGGACTTCCCTGCTCAAGGTCCAGGCCCCTATAAGTTCAGCTTCCGGATTATCTATGATAAGGGCATCCGGCTTTACCTGCCATCCCCTTTTGGCAACTGTTCCGTCACCCAAAGAGCTTGGATTATCACCAATGTTAATGGTCCACATACGCTCATTTACTGAGGATAAGAGAACTCTTACCTGATTTACTTGATAACTTGCCCCTAAATCAAAGATGACCCAATGTACACCAAAAGGTGCTTTATTATTTCCTGTTTGTGGATTATCATCAATAAGGAGTTCCGGCATTAAAAAATCTCTTTGTTTATATACTGCTACCGGGGTCTGCCACCCCTGAGAAGAATCACCGGTGGTAAAAAACCATGAAGAAGTGAGAGTGTCGTCCCCTTCATCCGCCACCTTCACGGTCACGGTTATCAGTTCATTATCACCAAAACAAACATCAGGAGTAACCATTACCTGATAGGAAGAGTTCAAGGAAATAGTATCAACTACCATCTCACTGTCAGAATCAGTATAGGTTTGCGAGTAGGAGATAGAACCTTGTAAGGATACGGAGGAATTGCTCCAATCAATATCCTGAAACCCGTCAGTTAAAATTATGAAGCTTATTTTTCTATCTGCAGCAACCTCTTGCGCCCCCTCCTGAGGATTTAAGGACCTTATAGAGGGCGGCAAAGGAGGAGTGTCGAAACCAAGGGGCATCTCTAATTCCTGATACACTCTCTTATAGGTTATGGGATTAGGGCCTGCGTGACAGCCCGCACATACCTTACTCGCCTCTAAGGCCCCACCTCCCGGGCCTCCTAACACCGGCATATCACCATAAAGGCTGTTTTGCTCTATTTGGGTAACATTATACCCACTACTTTCGTACCAGCGGAAGTTCAAGGCAGGCACTTTATCCATGGCGCCGGAAGTACTGATTAATTCTCCATGACGAATCATGGCCGGACTTGGTGATCCATGGACATTATGGCAGGCAGGACAACTAATGCGAGAATCCAAGATAGCATCACCAAACTTGACAGCGTCGGCAACTACAAATCCGGTCGCCTCATTGGAAAGCTTTACAAATCCTGAAGTACCCTCAACAAAGGAAAAAGTCCCCAGAAGGTTCCACTTTCCGCCGTCTATCTGTTGATCAACAGTTGTAGTAGATTCTCCCCCATTATAGACTATGGTAAATTTGGCATCGCTTGCTCTGTCTTCAGATGAAGTCCACCGAGCAAACACCTTATATTCTCCTTCCTTTAAGATAGTGGGTGTCCAAGTGAAAGAAGCCTCCCCCATGCCTGGTGTATAATATTGGTAATCAGACCCATAGTACCCCCATGTTTCATTTGAGGAGGACCAATCCGAACTTACCTCACTATTGTCGATAATTATTTCAGTAGGTGCCAGAAGATAATCCCAGTCGGAATCCCAGGCACTAGGGCCTGCACTAAGGTGGTAACGGTGACTGGTAAATTTATTTTCATCATAAAAATTAGTCTGATAGGGTTCACCACTAAATAGTTTATTGTAATCATGACACTCAAAACAAAGGGCAAAGCTGTCCCTCCCCCAACCCCCTAAGGGGCCGACTCCAAGAGGGATAATCATAGGGGCCCTAAGACGATAGCCATTTTGATAATTGTGAAGATCCTCACTATCAAAGGGATCTGAATCATGGCTATAGGTCCTGGCCTCACCATCAATATGTATACTCGTTAAATCATGACAGCCGGAACAAACAATTTTATGCCCGGAAATATTATATCCATAGGTACTATTATCTCCCATCACATTTGGAGCAGCTACTCCACTGCAGATGGAAGTGCCGTTATCATGACAAGAGGCGCACCAGTTTTCTTTTCCTTCCTTAAGATCAACTCTTCCCTCATCATACACCCCCTCCTGCCAATTGGGTTTAGCACCAATGTCATTGGGATTAATTCCGTCAAAGTCTCCTTCAGGGCTATGGCAATTATCACAAACAGTAGTATTAGCCAAGGGTTTACCATCTGCGAAAAGATGAAGGTGAGGGCTTTCTGCACAATTACCTGAGTGACAGTCAGTACAAGCCAGGGACGGCCCCCGTGCATCTACTTCAAGATGAGTAGCATGACTCGGATGTTCCTGCATAGTTGTATGGCAAGACTGACACTCAGAGATTGAGGTAGCAATTACCTCTCTATAATAGGTCAGTCCGGAATTGTGACACATATCACAAACGTGATTCTCGGAGACTGCTCCTTTACCTCTATAAAACCTTGAATTACCGGCAATGCTTTGCAGCGGATTGAGAAGATCAGGATCTAATTTTCCATTTAGGTTTTTATAATGGAGGTCATACATAGGTACTTTATCAAAATCAGAGTTAGGGGTGCTGACCAATTCACCGTGCCGATTCATTGCAGGCGAAGGTGATCCATGCACATTATGACAGGCCGGGCAGCTTATAGGGGAATCCGCACTCCCGTTCCAATCAGAATCCCAAGAAATCCCTCCGGATGGAGTTACCCCGAGCAAATGAACATAATGATCATTTCTCCCGTCGTTATCATCTCGAAAGTTAGTTTTTATTGGATCCTGATAATAATCACCACTTGCAGAAGGGTCTCCTAATAATTTATATTGATCATGGCAGGAAAAACAAAGAGCAAAATCATTGTCAACAGTTGGATTACCACTTCCTTCTCGCGGGATTTCCAAAGCAGGATAATAGTTCCCCTCTATTTCCACCTCCTTTAGACGATACCCTATTTGATAGTTGTTGGAATTAACATTGTAGGTCCTTTGATGATCAAAATGAGCAACTCTGGCATCATGACATAAATCACACCCTATCTTATGGCCAGTTAAATAATACCCGAATTGAATGTCCGATTTAAATTTAATCTCCATGATGGTATTTTTGCCTAAGGGGCCGCCCCTACCTTTCATAATTTTAATATAACGCTTTGGTATAAATTTTTCCATCCTTGTCTGATACCATCCTTCAGCAGGAGGTATGTACCAACCAAAAACACCCACACCAATTTTTGTACCCCAACCGGAATCAGCGCAATTCGTCAAAGAATCCCCTGCATAAATAAAAAATTCATGCACTGAATTCGGATCTCTTGAGCCCCTATATAATTTTAAATGGGACACTACAGTTGAATCATTGCCCAGGGCCAACATAACATATCCATGAGAGCTATTCCCTGTTTCCAGATCTCCATCTATGAGATTTTCAGGGCTTCCTAAAGTACAGCAGTCCTCAATCACTGCAGTTGGAGTTTGCCAATCTCCCTGATAATTCATTCCGGCAATATTCGGGGCAGTTGAGTTTCTCATATCTGAATACCCGTCATCATGGCACCCTATACACCATTTTCCTTTACCCTCTTTAATGCTGCCGTCAGGATCATAAATCTCAGATTCCGTGCCGTCTTTTCTCCAGTTATCTTTTGCGCCAACAGAGCCGTTAAGGCTAAAAACACCATTATATTGGCCATCAACGCTATGACAATCATAACAATTTTCATATTCAACATTCGAAGTTGAAGGGGGATCGTCAAATGTAATCCCTCGATCATGACATTTAGTACAATGATCAGCGCCAAGCCCGGGCCCCAAAAAATTATTCGGATCAAGGTGAAGTTGGTGGGCATAATCATATTCACTTGCACAGGCAGATCTAATCTTTCTCCCTATACTCAAAGAACAAAAAAGTACAAGACATAGGACTGGTAAAAGATGGATAAATTTTACTCTTCTCATACAAAAACCCTCCCTCAAAGCAACCTTTATAGAAAATGAATAATCTTTAAAATATCTAACATACTAAAAAATTTACTGAGAAATATAATGATAACTATAAACAAAGCAATGATTATGCCAGATAATGAAAGTGGATAATAAAAGATCGTTTAATTTCTTATTTAAGTGATGTTTGATTTAAAATACCCAAAAATATATCACTATTTTATAGTAATCAATAAAATATTTTTTGTCAAGGCAAAATGCCTTCAATTCCCTTGGCAAGATTCTGATTTATTTTTCTTTTTCTTTATTTTTTTATAAAATACTTCTTATAGAAGCTACTCCTAAAAAGGAAGCCTGTTCTTAGATAAAATAAGTGTTCACGATAAAAATGCCTTGCCCCATTTTTCGATAGATTTTGTCAAGTTTTTATGCTATTTTTTTTATATGCTAAAAAGAGGAGTAATGTATGATTTGTGTCCCAATAATTGCTAAGACCACAGAGTCTGCTATAGAAGAGATAAAAGAAGCTGAAAAGTTGGCTGATATCCTTGAACTTAGGATCGATTACCTCCAAAATCCTGATCTGGCCGCCTTACTTCGGGTGAAAACAAAACCGGTTATCATTACCAATAGAAAAAAGGGTGAGGGAGGAAATTTCACAGGCTCGGAAGCCGATCGTTTAGCCATACTTGAAAAAGCTATTGATGAAGGGGCGGAGTATATTGATATAGAATGGAGCTGTGGCCTTGATATTATCAAAAAATTTAATCATATAACCAAAGGCACAAAAACACGTATCATTTGCTCATGGCATAATTTTCAAAGCACTCCAAAAAATCTTCCCGAACTTTATCAAGAGATGAAGGAAAAGGGGATAGACATTATTAAAATTGTCACTATGGCGAATTCAATCAATGATAATGTCATAATCTTTAATCTTCTTGCGCAAGCAAAAAAAGATAAGCAAGATATTATTACTCTTTGCATGGGGGCTCATGGTGAAATAAGCCGTATCCTCTCCCCTCTCATGGGGTCCTACCTAACCTTTGCTTCTCTACACAAAGGGAAAGAATCCGCTCCTGGCCAAATAGAGGCCCGGGTGCTAAAAACATTCTATCGGGTCCCAAAGCTGAAAGGTAACTCATTGCTTATTTTTGGTTTAATTGGCAATCCGGTGAATAAAAGTCAAGGATATCGTATATTCAACAAAGCCTTCAACCATTCCGGCTTAAACAATATTTATATAAATTTTTTAGTGGAAGATGTTGCCTCCTTCCTGGATAATTTCAGAAACTATTTCAGTGGATTAAGTGTTACCATGCCCCACAAGCAAGAAATCCTCCATTATATTGATAATCAGGACCCAATTCTGAAAAGCATTGGAGCAGTGAATACCATAGTGAAAAAAAATAGTCAGCTAATAGGGTATAATACCGACTATCTCGGGGCCCTTCAGGCAATTGAAGCCCATCTTCCTCTGGCCGAGAAAAAAGTTACTCTATTAGGCGCCGGTGGTGTTTCTCGAGCTATTGCCTATGGTATCCTTAAAAAAGGGGGAAACCTACTCATTCTCAATCGCACAATAGAAAAAGCTCGACAATTAGCTGATGAATTGGGGTGTGCTTACGGAGGGTTGGAAGAGGTCAAGGACTTGGATTGTGACCTTCTCATAAACGGCACTTCCATCGGCATGGCCCCGAAAGTAGACTTAACCCCGGTACCCCGTTCCTGTCTTAAAGCCTCTATGATAGTATTTGATACAATTTATAACCCACTGAAAACTCGTTTATTGAAAGACGCTCAAGAGCAGGGGTGTGCTACTATTTCGGGAGTAGAAATGTTCCTTCAGCAAGCAGCAGTGCAATTTACCTTATGGACAGGATTGGAAGCGCCGATAGAGATAATGAGGTCTGCGATAGAAGATGAACCTAATAATTCATAAAACTGATAAACTGGCAGGAGAAATTTTTATCCCCGGATCTAAATCCCATACCATAAGGGGATTGGTATTCGCAGCCCTGGCTAAAGGGAGCTCACAACTAAAAAATCCGCTTTCCTCCGCTGATACCCAGGCTGCCTTTCAGGCAATAAAAGCGCTTGGTGCAAAAATTGACTCCTCCGACCCGAAGGTGTGGAAAATCCATGGGTTTGGGGCGAAACCACACCCCCCCAATTCTTCTCTTAACATGCTCAATAGCGGCACTTCAACCAACCTGCTTACTTCTGTTGCCGCACTTGGTGATTTTAAAGTAATTATTGACGGAGATCCTTCTATTCGAAGAAGGTCTGTACAGCCGCTTATTGATGCGCTAAACCAGTTAGGGGCCAAAGCGGAATCAATGAATAATAATCATTGCCCTCCCCTTTCAATTCAAGGTCCGCTAAAAGGAGGACAAGCCAAGGTAGATGGTAAAAGCTCTCAATACGTATCAAGTTTATTGATTACCTGCCCCCTCTTGCCTCATGATACGGAGCTTCAGGTGGTAAATTTATGTGAAA
>JAUWIR010000138.1 GCA_030605265.1 Pseudomonadota bacterium
CCCTCTGGTCGATGGGTCCCTCTGACTAGAGATCGGGGGCGAAAATATCCTTCTGCCGGATTTACTGAGAAAAACCCACTATCCTGAAGCATGAGAGTTAAGTCAGGAGCATAGTCAATATAATCCCCGGCAAAGCTTTCTTCCTTAGTCCAGATCTTTTTTATTAATGGCGCCTTTGTCTGGGGGGCAATACATTCCCTTTTTAATCTCTCTATTAATTCCCGGCGAAAAGAGTGATACTCCTCAGGGGGGATTCCATCCTCGCCTCTTTTCCCGGCCACTTGAATATTAATCCCGTTACTGCTGGCTGTAGCAGCATAAGCTTTGGTGTTTTTCCAATCAAGGTGCAAGAGACTTCGATAGGGGGATTCTACACCGAGGCTTTCCTGATCGTCTTCAAATACGGGGGTATTTTCTTTCCATCTAAGGTACCCTTTTTCGCAAAGCCATTGATTGATATAGAGGATTTGAGAAGTGGGGCCAAAGCCGTGATCTGAAGCGATAAAAATATTAGCCTCGGGGGCTGCGTGGGTAACAATATGCTTTAAGAATCCATCCAGTTCCTGAAAATATTGCAGACATAATTGTCTTGTTCTTTCTTCCCAAGGGGACAGCGATGAAGGCAGGCAACTTGGGTCTAAAAAACGCCAACAAACATGCTGTATTCGATCCAGCCCATCAAAAATAATTCCCAAAAGATGACATGGGTCATTTTCCATGAGGTGTTTTACTACTTGGAACCATTGCCGTTCCCTGCGAATATGCAACATGATCCAGTTTTCATATTCTTCTTTTTGGCACCCTTTCACTGCCTTTTCTTCTTCTCTAAAATTGAGGGCCATTTCCTTAACATCAAACCCTTCAATGCGTTGCAGACGGTCGAAAAGATCGGCAGGATAACTATTTTTACTTAAGAACCGCCAGCTGACAAATCCCGGGATTATATATCCGGAAATCTCCGGGGGAGGGTTCATTGCAATAAAATTTAAACTTCCTGCCCGCATTCCTTGTCGACTCACTATAGACCAGATAGTTTCCCGACGAATATCTTTAAAGGAAATCCATTTGATGTACCTGCTTTTGGGAGATTCAAATTGGAGAAAATCAACCACCCCATGGGTCGCGGGCCGGCATCCGGTAATCATGGAAGTCCAGGCTGGTGGTGTCAGTGGAGGGATTACTGAAGTTAACTCCCCTCTGCACCCTTCAGATACAAATTTTTTTAAAAAGGGCATTATCCCTTCTTCCATGAGGTGATCAAGAATGGTAAAGGATGCTCCATCAAGTCCGATCAATATTGTTTGTTTATCAATTTTTTTCATTCTGTTTCTCCAGATTTTGATGGACAAAATCTACTAAGTCTTTTAAACTTATATCTCGAATTTTCTGTTCACCTAAATTCGCCAAATATTCGGCAAAGGGGAAAGAGCGCTTAAAGTGCTCTTCAATCATGGAACCAAGCACTACTGCATCAATTGATTCAAATTCCAGTTCAGTAAAAAGCGTTGTCTCCGGAGTAATTTGCCCAGAGTATTCCCATTCATCCTTTAAACTCCCTATAATTTCTGATATTGATAAAAAAATGTTGTCTCTGTTTAACTCACTCATACCTTTTTCCCTCAAAAAGCGGCTTTTTTATGAAATAAAAATAAACGATAAATTAAAAAGTTGTTATTGCTGCAATATAGTCATTCTCTCGCAATGTAAATACTTCCAAGAGATTATTCCCTCGGATAGTGGAAACGGAACTTTTCTGCCCTTGATTGAAACTTGCCTTAACTATCCCTGTTTGCGGATCTAATTCTTGGAGCAAACATTCTCCCTTACCTAATTTTTTGTTTTGAAGAGCTTTAGATATAGCCTCTTTCGCACTCAAAAGACGCTGAGTCCATTCCTCTTGTTCTGATTTTTCCACTAAAGACAGCAAAGCATATTCTTGTGAATGTAACGAGAACTCTTTTGGTTCTTGCAATTTTTGTAAAGTAATCCCTACCTTTAAGCCTTTGGGTGCGGCTATGGCCATGGCTGTATTATCCTTATGGACCACTGAGAGGATAAATTCCGCCGGCAGTTCATTATGGCCATTTCCCTTGATGTTGGGCCAGTCCTGTTCATTGTCCGGAATGTCTATATCTGCAGGGAAGAGAGTCTGGTGATGATATTTTTGCCAATAGCTCTTGGCTACATCCTTAATCACCATTCTTTTTAATAACCAGTTGCCTTGTGAAAGGCTATTATTGGCTAATTTTTGGTATATAGTTCTCTCCTTTTGGCTGAGTACCATATAGGCCATAACATGTTGAAACAAATCATCTTTATTTTGCCAAAATTGCCTGAGGATGGAAATGATCGGAGTTTGGTTTTTTTTCTTTTCTTGAAACCGGGGTGTAAAAATTTTGCCTATTGTCCCCCGGCTTGGGAACCTCCAAAAATCGTAGAGTTGTTGTGACCAATAAAAACGCCAGTCAGTCCAGCCTATTATTTTTACCCAGGGCTGGTCATTCTCACCCATTATTTCAAGATCTGCAATAATATTGTTATTTGTTATCTGCTGCAGGCGCATGGATGTTTTTAACCATTTTGATAGAGGAGGCGGGTCCTGATAAATATGCACAGCCCGAACAGCTATAGGAAAAATAACAAAACCGCTTTCAAGATATTCAACAGGCCAATACCCTACTAATTGTCCTGCAGCGTCAAGAAGAAAAGGATCGATGATGAATTTGGGCTTCTGATTAGATAAAAATAAATTGTCTATTGGGAGCTGTTTTAAGTGGGCTTCCAGCCCATTTTGCCCGACCTTATCCATTGAAGCGATTCCTTGAAATCTTGGGCCATGGAACATCCTGTGTTCACTATATACTTGTTCAGCTGTATGAGAAGGAGCCCTCTCCTCTTTGAGAGCAATAGGCTCAGGATTTGAAAGCACAGGATAGTCCTCTGCAAAGAAAAATGTGCCGGTTATCAAAGGCTTTGGTGAGGGGGCATGTTCAACCCATTTTTGGATTTTTACCTGGGCCAGTGTTTCTGATGTGGTCTCTGCAGTAATGCGCAAGGTGATTGATTTATTCTCCTCAAAGCTAATCCATTGGGTGGCCGTTATATTGTCGATTTTTACTAATTTTAGTTCCGGAAAAAGTATTGAGGCGACCTCAGCCATTATTTCAATACTTACAGTTAAGGGAATTACTGGTAAAGCGCCCAATTGATCATTTTTTTCTGAAATTTTTTGCCCAAATCGGTGGTCTTTTAAAAAGAGATCTTCTCCAAGGTCTATTTTCCTTAAGACTACACAGAATTCTCCCGGGCTTAAATTTTCAATTGTTCCTATAAAGGGAAGCTTGCCGTTTTCTTTATTAAAGGGAGAGTTTTTAATAGGCCCCGGGGCTGTTTGCCGGTTTTTTGTATCTATTTGTTCTGAAGTGGTAATAATTTTTATTTTTAAGAAATCAAGGACTTGTTGCAAAGTTTTTAAATTCGAAATTTCTTCTATATCATCTTCTTTAATAGCAGAGTATTTTTCTCTAATAGATCCTATGATCTCTACTCTTTTGATGGAATCAATTCCCAAATCACCCTCAATATCCAAATTAAAATCAATCATTTCCGGAGGATATCCGGTTTTTTCACTTACCAGTTCCATTAAATTAATTTTAAGGGCCTCTTCTGTAATTGGAGAGTTTTTATCTAGAGGCGCTTCCATTTTTTCAATTTCATTGACTTGGGCCTCTTTTTCAATTACATTTTCATTGTGGTATGGGATTACTCTTTCTTCCGGCTCATTTTCCTTATTCCCCAAATAGGTTTGCATCATTTCCTTTTGGGTCTCAAGAAAGTGTTCCATTGTTTGAAAATATTCACCCATTATTGACGAGTTTGCCTTTTGATTGGAAAATCCAGTAGGGTCAACTTGTATGCCCGAAGAAATATTTCCCTTTACTTCTTCCGGGAATTCAGAAGCGATCATTTTTGAGATAATGTTTGACATGGGCCATTGGGTGTCATCGAATTTATATTCTTTTCCCCCATTAGATGAAGCGCCGGCATTTACTTGTGGTGATATATTTTGCTTTATCACAGGTTTTTTCACTCGCAAGGAGTACCAGCCAAGGGAAAGCTCCATGGAGTTTCTTGTTTCGGCTTTTTTTGGTTTTCCATTAAAGAGGGGGAGTACTTCGGGACTGCGATAATGATACAAATAGTCCAAATTTATGGCTACGCCTTGAGAACTTAAAAGCCCTACCATATGATTAAGTTGAGTTATTCCTGAGCGTCTGGCCACATTGGAGGGTACGGCTAAGTGGTGCTTCCCGCGCAGTATATCTTCAACAAACGCAGTTAAATTGCCTTTAGGCCCTACTTCAACAAAGATTCTAGTGCCGCTGTTGTACATATTCTCAATAGCTTGCCGAAATGCTACAGGCAGGACCCAGGTCTCTACAGCTAATTTTAAAATTTTCTCCGGGTCCTTTGGATAAGGAGCTCCGATATTGCAAGAAAAAATTTCCGTATGCGGCGGATTGATGGTGAAAGAAGCAAAGTATTCTCTCAGGTGCGGGCAGATGGGAGAAAATAATGGCGTATGATACCCCCTGTCAAAGGGTAAAATTTCAGAGGGCACACCTCCCATTTTTAGCTGCTTTATGACCTGTTGGGCAGCTGGTTCTTCTCCAATGATTACTACTTGGTGGGGGCAGTTATCATTGGCTATGTAAATTTTTCCATCTATTTTTTTAATAATGTCGCTAATTTTCGATAAACTTGTGCCTGCGGCAATGAGAGTCGCTTTGGGAATATCAGGGTCTTCCGACAGTTTCCTGTAGATCCTGTTCAGTTTTCTGGTATTTTGAAGAAATTCCTCAACATCGATAATTCCGGAAAAAATCATGGCAGACCATTCTCCGGCGCTATGTCCTACCATTTGATCAGGTTTTATTCCCAAAGAATTAAGCAAAGTATACATGGCCAGATTGCCAATCAGGACTGCCTCGGTAGCCCGATCCATTCTCCAAAGCAGCTTTTCAGCAGATTTTTGTTCCTCTTTGGAAAAGAAGGGCGGAGGAAAGATGTATGAACTGGGTAAATCTTTTTGTCCTTGCTCTAAGAGAATCTGATCCGCTTTATCAAAACAGGACCGAACTTCAGGAAAATAGAAACATAAATCAGATAACATATTAAGATATTGAGCTCCTTCTCCAGGGAAAAGGAAGGCTAACTTTCCTTCTTTACTCAAAGGGAACTCAGAGTAATAGATGCCTTTTATGTCTTTCACCTGAACACATTTTGGATCTGCAAGTCTTTGCAAAGCATAATCAAGATTTCTTTGTAGGGTTTCTATAGAAGAGGCCACAACGGCTAATCGAAAAGGGTGAATATCCATATGGATATTCAGAGTATAGGCAAGATCTCGCAGGATAGTATTCGGAAATCGAGCTAAAAATCCTTTTACCTCCATCATTTGTTCTATAAGGGACTGTCTGGATGTCCCGTGAAAGATACATACCTCGGTTTCCCATAATTGAGGCGTAATATCTGTTTTGTTTTTACTATCATGGGAGGTATGCTCTTCTAAAATAACATGAGCATTGATGCCGCCAAAACCAAAAGCATTGACACCCGCCCGACGAGGGAATTGTTTTTCACCATGTATCCAAGGGCGAGTTTCAGTATTAATGTAAAAGGGTGTTTTTTCAATTTGTAACTTAGGATTGATAGTTTCACAATGAAGAGTAGGAGGAAGTATTTTATGATAGATTGAGAGCGCCGTCTTAATAAGGCTGGCAATACCGGCTGCAGGCATGGCATGGCCGATCATTGATTTGACGGACCCAAGGGCGCATTGAGGGGAGAGTGTATCCCTTTGCCTGAATACTCTCCGCATAGCTTCTAATTCTACTACGTCTCCCACTGTTGTTCCCACTCCATGGGCCTCGATTAATTTGATGCTGTCAGGGCAAATTTTGGCCATTTCGTAAGCTCTGCGTAAGGCCAATTCCTCCCCCTCTACACGAGGCGCAGTAACACTTACAGCTCGCCCGTCGCTGGAAGTACCGACTCCTTTGATCACAGCATAGTTACGATCTCCGTCTTGTTGAGCATCTTCTAACCGCTTTAAGATAACTACACCGGCTCCTTCTCCAGGGATTGTGCCGTCCGCTTTTTCATCAAAGGGACGAATTTGTGAGCTGTGGGACATGGCCTGAAAAGCACAAAAAATTAATAAAAATGGCACACTGGCAAAGATATGAATGCCGCCAACAATAGCTAGGTCGCATTTTTGAGTTAAAAGATCCTGCACACCTATTTCAGTGGCAATGAGTGAAGAAGCGCAAGCTGCATCAATCGTATAATTAGGGCCCATGAAATTAAGCCTGTTGGCCGTCCGCCCGGTGATGAGGTTAGGAATAAAAGAACCTGCTGTTTCAGCTTTTAATGGTGGTAGACAAGACAAAAGTTCTTGCCGTATTTTTTTTAGCTCCTCCTTGGAATATTCAGGGTGCAAGTTTTTTAAAATTTTTAAGGTCTGCTCTGTAACAATACTTCGTTGAATGAGATTAGAAGCCCCAACACCAAGATAATTTCCCCTGCCAAGAATAAACTCTGTAAGCTTGCCGCTTAAATCACAATCCTGATAACCGGCATCCCTTAATGCTTCATGGACTACTTGTAAAATAATAAATTGATCCGGTTCTCCTCCTTCTACACTTACCGGCATTACTTCGTGCTTTATGGGGTCAAAAAGCATATGCTCATCCAGATACCCCCCCCGGTTACAATAGACTTTATTGATATCGCCAGCATCAGGAGAATAATGGGTTTGAGCATCCCAGCGTCCAGGTGGTACCTCTCTTACAGCATCTACTTTTGATATAATATTTTGCCAGTAAGTTTTAAGGTTCGGCGCTCCGGGGAATATACAAGCCATGCCAATAATAGCAATATCTCCACGGATTTTTGACTTATACACCTCTTTGCTCTCAACATTGTCGTTTTTTACCCGGGTAGCATAGGGATTTTCATTTTTCATCTGCGGAGTTTCACCCTCTGTGCCTTGGTGCCTTGGTGCCTTTGTGCCTTCTTTTAACTTGATATCTTTCATCGTCTCACCCCGTCCACTTTTTCATCAGCAAGTCGATTCAAGGATTTGCTGCAAGCAGCTTCCATGTCTTCCAACAAGGCCATTAATTTCCCTTGTTCATTAAAAAAAGCTAAGTCAGCATGGAGCATACCCGGAGAGGATGTAGGTAAAATTTTACTTTGAAAAAATATTTTAGATCCTGAGAGAGGACCAAACCTTCGAAAATGTTGAAAACCTGAAGGAAGAGGCATCATATCCCAATACTTCCTCGACCAGAGAATGATCATTTGCAGGCCGCTATCAACAATGACCGGGTCAATGAGCCAATCCCCCTTAGGTTTACCGGCTAATAATTTTTGGGGAGAGGAAGGCACGAATATTCCCTGTAAATTATCGGAATTAATTTCCTGGATCTCTGAAATTCCTTGAAAAAGAGGTCCGTGGAAAAGCCACCTTTGATAAGCCTCTTGCGTACTCATCCGGCTTTCTTTATTCACGGACAAAGGGAAGAGTTGCCTGCCATACTGTCCATTTACATTTTTACTCATTTCAATTGTAGTGCGATAGTGACTACGCGCATTTTGCCCCGTGGTTTTTATCTCCACCGTGAGTATTAGCGTATCAGAAGAAGTGAATTGAGTTGGCCTGGCTATTATGTGTATCTTAGTAGGTTGAGAGACAATTATCCCATTTAATACTTTAAGGTTACTAACTCGATTAATATGCCATCCAGGCCACCCAAGAGAGGCCGCTTCCACCATTAATTCCAGACCCATAGTCATGGGTAAAACGGGTTTGCCCTCTAACTGGTGATCCATAAGGTACAAATCTTTTGAAGTATTTAATTCATGGATTATTTCAACACTGCCGTCTTTATTGGGTTGTAAATTTTGAATAGATTGCAGCAAGGGATAGATTTCAGATATGGGTTCTTTTTTTTCACTGCCACTTAATCTATTCTCCCAACCACCTCCTCCATAGAGAACTTCTACCTGTCCTTTTTCTCCATAAGAAATTTCCTGATCAAACTGTTGAGGACCCGAGTGGCGAGAAATTAATTGGACACCATGTTTTTCAAATTCTTTTTGTAAGAGGGCAGGGACCATATTGGAGTTTTCCCATGGTCCCCAATTAATAGAGATAACTCTTGCAGGCCATTTTTTATCAAGATAAATAGCAAGTTTATTAAGAATTTCATTAGCCGCAGCATAATCGCCCTGGCCACGATTACCAAAACGAGCGGCCACAGAGGAAAAGAAGGCAAGAAATTTTAATGTTTCGGGGTGCAAATTTTTGGCTAAAATAAAAGCGCTGTCTACTTTGGTGTGAAACACCCGGTCAAAAGAATCCGGGGATTTATCTTTTAGGAGCTTATCCTCAATAATGCCGGCCCCATGAATCACTCCGTCAATTCTTCCATAGGTTTGGTAGATTTTCTCAATGAGTTGACTAAAAGCCTTTTCATCTCTGACATCCACTTGATAATAGTTTACTTGTGCTCCAAAATCCTGAAGAACTTTAATATTATCCTGAATTTCCTTGCCCTTCATGATTCTTTGATATTTTTTCTCAACCTGTGCCGGAGTGATTAATTCACCTTTATTTTTCATATAATTAATTAGACGGGCTTTCACCTCTTGAAGGGACCCGGATGTATCAAATGGTAACACTCCTTGCGGGAAGGAAGAGCTGCCTACCAGAAGCAGCGTGGGCTTATATTTGCGGGCAAACTTTTTGGCTATATCAGCGGTGATCCCTCTTGCTCCACCAGTTATGAGTATTATCCAAGATGAATCAATTCGGCATTTGAGCTCTTCAGACGATAACCTTTTTATTTCAGGCTTAAGAATGTATCGTTGTTCATTTATATAGCCTACTTCTACCGGGCCTTGCTTGTCATGTAATTCCTTTAAGATATTTTGTGCTAAAATTTCTTTTTCTTCCTCCGGATGAAAGTCTATTATTTTACAGTTAACTTCAGGCCACTCATGTTGAAGACTTTTTATAAAACCGCTACACCCCCCTTGGAGAGGGGA